>NZ_JAHWLU010000024.1:0-49884 GCF_022134725.1 Buttiauxella sp. S19-1 | reverse complement strand
ATACTGATGATTGCCCCACTCAGCCATTCATTGCCGCTGATGAATTCTATTTATACGCTGACATTATTACTGCCGCTGATGATATGGGGTACGTTGCGTCTGGGCCATGCGGCTATCTCGATTGTGTGGTGGGTGCTGCTGATTGTGTTATGCAGCCATATTCAAAGATTCATCCCACATGATGCTTACTACACATTACATCTTGCGGTTGCCACGTCCTGTTTCTCTGCCTTTTCAATAACCATTACCCTGATGGCAATCAATATTTCTCGTCAGCGAGTCTTGAATTTAAAGACTCAGCGCTTGATGTATATTGACCCAGTTGTGCATTTACCCAATTTGCTGGCACTGGAAGCGGATTTAAAACAAAACACGGTCTCAGTCTTATGCCAATTGTATATGCCTGACCTTGAGTTGTTAGGGCGAAATTATGGTTTGCTCATGCAGGTGCAATATAAACAACAGTTAGCACGCTACTTAGAACCCGTTCTGGATAAGGATGAGCTTATTTATATGAGTTCAGGCCATGATTTAGTGATGCGAATTTGCCCTCTACATGCTGAGAAACGCATTGCGGAAATCTATAGCAAAGCCAAAGATTTTCGTTTTATCCGCGATGGCGTAAAACTGTATCCACAAATCGGTTGTAGCTACTGCATAATTAATTACCCCGTGGGACACCTGTATTTATTAATCGGTGAACTACGAACACTGGCCGAAATTTCACTTACCACTAATCTGCCTGTCGACCTGAGAAAGCAAAGTAGCCGCCAGGTGCAAAACCAGGTGAAAACCAAAGTCGACATGATGAACCAGTTGCAGCGGGCGCTGGAGTTGGACCGTTTTGTATTAATGGTGCAACCGATTGAAAGTAAAAAGGGAGATTGCTATCACGAAGTCCTGTTGAGGATGCGTGGCAATAACGACGAACTCATTTTCCCCAATACCTTCCTGCCACTGGCGAATGAGTTTGGCATGTCATCGAGTATTGATTTATGGGTTTTACATAACACCATGAAATTTATGGATGAGACTCGTCACTCACGGCCAAACCATCGCTACGCCATTAACCTGACACCGGCATCAATTTGCCGCACTGATATGGCAAACCATATTGAGAGGTTGATGATTAAGCATGGTATTTCACCTGCGCAACTGGTGCTGGAAGTCACCGAGGCCGATGAGTTAACCAATAATTTGCAGGCAGAGAAAACACTGGATGCTTTACAACGCCTGGGTTGTAAAATTGCAATTGACGATTTTGGAACCGGTTATGCCAGCTACGCTCGGTTAAAAACCATGCGCGCGGATATTCTCAAAATAGACGGGAGCTTTATCCACAATATTAATTCCAGTGAAATGGACTACAAAATTGTGCAGTCAATTTGCGAGCTAGCCCGCATTAAGAACATGACTCTGGTGGCCGAATTTGTTGAAACAGAAGACATTCGCACAACGCTTTATCGCATGGGCATTGATTATGTCCAGGGCTACTTAATTGGCAAACCTGCGCCAATAGAAAGCTTGCCCGCAACGGCGATACCCGGCTTACCAGATACCGCAGTGGGATAACGAATTATTTTCCCGCGTCGACCCACTCACGCAAAAAATCGATAAACACACGCACTTTCTCGGGGACGTGGCGGGTATTGGGGTAAAGGGCATAGATACTCTGGCGCGGAAACTGGTGGTCCGGCAACAAGGCCATCAGTTCACCGAGCTTAAGAGACGAGCGCACCAACCATTCTGGTAACAGCGCAACTCCCGAGCCTTGCGTGGCGAAGGCAAGCAGCGCGCCTGCGCTGTCTGCGACAATCGCAGGAGGGTTCTCGACCTTAAATAAAACCGCCTGCTGCTCCGGGGTCACCACCTGCCAACTCAGCGGTGAGCTAAGCCTGCTGTGGGCAAGCCAGGACGCATGTGCTAACTGTGCCAAATTTGCTATCGGGTGTTCGGCGAGATAAACAGGTGAGGCAACAGGATAAATAGCAAAACTGTCGATGGGAGCCGCCCGGAGGCTTGAATCCGCAAGCTGCCCCAGGCGAATGGCGACGTCAAAACGTTCGGCAATTAAATCGGCGTGATAAGAAGAGGATACGTGTTGAATACGCAACTGTGGATGCAGGCGAGAGAAAGCAGCAAGTGCAGGAACCACTACCTTAGCACCGTATTCCGGCGTGCTGGTGATCCGCAGTACACCGCTTAACCCGCCATGATCCTGCTGGACGTTATCAAGCAGGTTTTCCGCCTCCTCCAACAAACGCTGACAACGCAGGAAAAAGCGCTCTCCGACGTCGGTCAATGACAGCCGGCGGGTGCTACGAGCCAGCAAAGACACACCGAGCTCAGCTTCTAACTGTTTGATATTAAAACTCACTGCTGCCTTGGTTTGCCCAAGCGCCGTGGCTGCAGCAGTAAAACTCCCCGCCTCTACCACCGCCACAAATATCGTTAGCCTTTGCAGATTAAGCATCTCGAACTCTGTTACTGTCAAAATAATTTTGACAGTGTAATCCTCTGGCGGTGATTTATCCTGCCTTTGTGCGTCGCTACACTCCTCCCCTCTAATCGGAGGTGGTATGCCCTATCGCACTAAAGTCGCCGTTGTCTACCTGCTCGGTTTTTTCGTCGATTTAATCAATATGTTTATCGCAAACGTCGCTTATCCCGCCATCGGCCACGGGTTGGGGGCATCGGTCAGCGAGCTGACCTGGGTGAGCAACGCCTATATTCTCGGGCTGACGCTGGTGATTCCTCTCAGTGCCTGGCTGGCAGAAAAAGTGGGCGGGCATCGGGTGTTTCTGCTTTCGCTTGGAATATTTCTGGTTGCGACGCTGGGCGCGGGCGGTGCACAAAGTATAGGGCAGCTAATCGGCTGGCGGCTGTTACAGGGCATGGGTGGTGGCCTGCTCATCCCCGTTGGGCAGACTCTCGCCTACCAGCTTTACCGCCCCCACGAAAGAGCGGGTCTGTCGGCGGCAATTATGCTCGTTGGCCTGCTTGCTCCGGCGATTTCTCCCGCACTCGGTGGGCTGATTGTCGATACGCTTTTCTGGCGCTGGGTCTTTTTTGCCAACCTGCCGCTGGCGTTGCTTGCTCTACTGCTTGCCGCACTCTGGCTGCGCAGAGAATCCAGCACACAGACGCGGACGCCGCTTGATGCCATCGGCCTGCTCAGCGGTTGTAGCGCCCTGCTGCTAATTCTGCTCGGGTTAACCCGGCTTGCCGAGAGCGACGGGCTGGCTTCCGGTTTGGTTATGCTTGCCGGTGGCCTGGTGATGCTGGCAGGTTATGTGCGCCACAGCCTGCGGCATTCCCATCCATTGCTTAATCTGCGGCTGGTACTGAACCCGCTTTTGCGCAACGCCATGATGATTTACCAGGCCATTCCTGGCATCTTTATTGGCGTAAATCTGGTCGCAATGCTGTATTTGCAGAACCAGCTTGGCATGAATGCCGCGCATGTCGGCAGCCTGATGATCCCCTGGTCGCTGGCGTCGTTTATGGCGATAACGTTTACCGGAAAACAGTTCAACCGCTTTGGCCCGCGCCCTCTGCTGATTACCGGCTGCATTATGCAAGGATTAGGGATTCTGGTGCTGTCCCAAGTGGGGAGCGCACAACAGTATCCATTGCTGCTGTTGGCGTTTGCGATGATGGGATTTGGTGGGAGCCTATGCAGCAGCACTGCGCAAAGCTGCGCCTTCCTGCAAGTGAACGATGCGCAGCTTGCCCAGGCCAGCGCCTTGTGGAATATCAATCGCCAGCTCAGCTTCTGCCTGGGTATAGCACTATTAAGCTTGCTGCTTAATAAGTTGCAGGAAAATATGCCTGCAACGTTAGCCTGGCATTGGTGCTTTTACCTGGCAGCCGCCAGTGCGCTGATCCCTGCGGTGCTCTGTCTGCGTATCCCCAACCGCGCCATCGTGCGCCAACTTAACGCTCAAAAGGAATAAAGATGAACCCGTATATCAGAGAAGTCATTGATGCCCACGTCGCAATCGAAAACTGGCTGGGCAAAGGTGAAGGTGACGTGGAAGCGCTGCTGGCACGCTTCGCCCCGTCGTTTTCCATGATCACCACTAGCGGTGTAAAGCTGGATTTTGCGATGCTGAGTGCCTTTTTCCGCGGGCAAAGTGCGGCGAAACCGGGGCTAAAAATTGTCGTCGAAGAAATTAAGATCGTTGAAGACTGGCTGACTGGGGCGCTGGTTAGCTACAGCGAAAGGCAAACCCTGCCAGGGCAAGAGCCCACGCTGCGCTACTCTACCGTCGTCTTTACCGATATGAAGTGGAAATTGTTGCATGAGACTGCGGTTGTTTAGGTAATACATAGTGAAAGAACTGGAGGTTTTCGAACGGTGACGCAAGGGGAGATTCTGGAGCGGGTGAAGGGAATCGAACCCTCGTATGCAGCTTGGGAAGCTGCCGTTCTACCATTGAACTACACCCGCTTTGAAGTGCGTAGGCATTATAGACGCTCAGCTTGTACTGGCAAGCGCATTTTTAGTTTATGTGATGGATTATTAAGCGATTGTTTTTATTTGCGGCACCAGGAACAGCAATGCTCAAGGCTTACCTCCCCTGCTTTTTATTGAATAGTGAATGCCCTCTCCTGCGTTATACGGGAATGGCTGAAATTTTTAGCAGCAGAAACGCCATTGCCGTCAGGAAAAACAAACAAGAAACAACACCAAGGATTAAAGAGTAGTTTTTCATATAAATCAGTCCTGTAGTGGTGAAAGGGAGCAAAGTCCACCGCTTAATTTTTAATCAGGCTGAATATAATAAATAGCGCTAACTTGTTTAATTTTGACAAAACCGGAATCGGCTATGAAACCCTCTGAAAAATATTGGATTAATTCCAGCCGAAGAAATTATTGGTGATGACGCATGGTGACATTGCGTTGAATAATCAACGCAATTCACAATTAGCAGGATGGTTTACTGCCTGGCGGCGGCAGATAGCGCTGCGGATCAATTGCGGTCGCGCGATAGCGAATCTGGAAGTGTAAATTTACCGAGTCTGAACCACTACTACCCATGGTGGCTATTTTCTGCCCGGCAATGACTTTTTGGCTAGTGTTGACCAACGTTGTTTCGTTGTGAGCATAAGCAGTGATGTACTCTTCGTTATGTTTAATCATCACTAAGTTGCCGTAGCCACGAAGTTGGTTGCCCACGTAGACCACCGTTCCGGCGGCTGATGCGTAAATCGGTTGCCCACGCTTCCCGGCAATATCGATACCTTTATTACCGCCATCGCTATTAGAGAACGGCACCGTCACCTTGCCGCTGGTGGGCCAGCGCCAGCATTTTGAGCCAACAGGAGGTGGTGCAACTTTCGCAACACTGCTTGTCGAAGTGGAGCTTGGCTTAGAGGTTTTCGCAACGACGGTTTTTTTCGAGGAAGAAGAACCAGAGCTGCTTTTAATGCGGATTTTTTGCCCAACTTCCAGCGTATAAGGGGCTGAAATACCGTTGAGACGCGCCAGTTCGCCGACACTTGAGCCGGTCATGCGCGAGATTCGATAGAGTGTGTCACCGCGTTTGACGGTGTAAACAGGGCCGTTGTAGCTTCCTGCGGATGCTTTAGTGGTGCCCGCTTTATCTGATGAGCAAGCGACGAGAAACAGGCTGATTAGCAGGACGATGGCATTCGGTGCCCACTTTCTGACTGTGCTTTCCTTGCGCAAACTAATCCTCTTAAAATCATAGCAAAACAAAAAAGTGCCTGAGAGTGGCGTATTTTTATCCCCTCACCCCGGCCCTCTCCCCAAAGGGGCGAGGGAGACGACCATAGTCTGGTCATCTCCCTTGAACGACTTACTTAACCGGACGCAGAGCCGGGAACAGGATAACGTCGCGGATGGTGTGGCTGTTGGTGAACAGCATAACCATACGGTCGATACCAATGCCCAGACCTGCTGTTGGTGGCAAGCCGTGCTCCAGAGCCGTCACGTAGTCTTCGTCGAAGAACATCGCTTCGTCGTCGCCTGCGTCTTTTGCAGAAACCTGGTCTGCAAAGCGCTGAGCCTGGTCTTCTGCATCATTGAGCTCAGAGAAGCCATTACCGATTTCACGGCCGCCGATGAAGAACTCGAAGCGGTCGGTGATTTCTGGGTTCTCGTCGTTACGACGCGCCAGCGGAGAAACTTCTGCCGGGTATTCAGTGATAAAGGTCGGCTGAATCAGATGGCTTTCTGCCACTTCTTCAAAGATCTCAGTCACTACGCGGCCCAGACCCCAGCTCTTCTCGACTTTAATGCCAATGGAAGCGGCGATTTCCAGTGCTTTAGCCATATCGTCCAGATCCGCAATATCGGTTTCCGGACGGTATTTTTTGATAGCTTCGCGCATAGTCAGTTTTGCGAACGGCTGGTCGAAGTCAAACAGCTCTTCGCCATACTTCACCTGTGCAGTACCCAGCACTTCATGCGCCAGTGTACGGAACAGAGATTCAGTCAGTTCGATCAAATCTTTGTAATCCGCATACGCCATATAGAGTTCCATCATGGTGAACTCTGGGTTATGACGCGGGGAAATACCTTCGTTACGGAAGTTACGGTTGATTTCGAATACGCGCTCGAAGCCACCGACAACCAGACGTTTCAGGTACAGCTCCGGTGCAATACGCAGGTACATGTCGATGTCCAGCGCATTGTGATGAGTGATGAACGGACGCGCAGAAGCCCCGCCAGGGATGACTTGCATCATTGGCGTTTCAACTTCCATAAAGCCACGGTTAACCATGAAGTTACGGACGCCAGCCATGATCTGAGAACGAATTTTAAAGGTCTTGCGGGATTCATCGTTGGAGATCAAATCCAAATAACGCTGACGATAACGCGCTTCTTGATCCTGCAAACCGTGGAACTTATCTGGCAGCGGACGCAATGCTTTGGTCAGCAAACGCAGCTCAGTACAGTGAATTGAGAGCTCACCGGTTTTGGTTTTGAACAGTTTGCCACGAGCGCCGAGGATGTCACCGAGGTCCCATTTTTTGAACTGCTCGTTGTAAACGCCTTCTGGCAGATCGTCACGCGCAACGTAAAGCTGGATGCGGCCACCGACGTCCTGCAAAGTGACGAAGGAAGCTTTACCCATGATACGGCGAGTCATCATACGGCCAGCAACGGACACTTCGATGCCCAGGTCTTCCAGCTCTTCGTTTTCTTTAGCGCCGAATTCTGCGTGCAATTGGTCTGAGGTATGATTGCGACGGAAGTCATTTGGGAAAGCAATGCCCTGCTCACGCAGGCCAGCCAGCTTCTCGCGGCGGGCTTTCAGTTCATTATTTAAATCGACCGCTTCGGTACCCTGTACTTGTTGTTCAGACATGTTGGTTCCTCATAACCCTGCTTTCAAACTTGCTTCGATAAATTTGTCCAGATCGCCATCCAGTACCGCCTGCGTGTTACGGGTTTCTACACCGGTACGCAAGTCTTTGATACGGGAGTCGTCCAGTACGTAAGAACGAATCTGGCTGCCCCAGCCGATATCCGATTTGTTATCTTCCAGCGACTGCTTCTCAGCATTCTTTTTCTGCATTTCCAGCTCGTATAACTTCGCCTTCATCTGCTTCATTGCCTGATCTTTGTTCTTATGCTGCGAACGGTCGTTCTGGCACTGGGTTACGGTGTTGGTCGGAAGGTGGGTAATACGCACCGCAGATTCTGTACGGTTAACGTGCTGACCACCGGCTCCCGATGCACGGTAAACGTCGATACGCAGATCCGCTGGATTGATTTCGATATCAATATCGTCATCCACTTCTGGATACACGAAAGCGGAGCTAAAGGAGGTATGGCGACGGCCACCAGAGTCGAACGGGCTCTTACGAACCAGGCGATGCACGCCAGTTTCGGTACGCAACCAGCCAAAGGCATATTCACCCTGAATGCGAATGGTCACCGATTTAATCCCGGCAACTTCACCTTCGGATTCTTCAATGATTTCAGTTTTGAAGCCACGCGCTTCTGCCCAACGCAGATACATTCGCATCAACATGCTGGCCCAGTCTTGCGCTTCGGTGCCACCAGAACCTGCCTGAATGTCGATATAGCAATCAGCACTGTCGTACTCGCCGGAGAACATACGACGGAATTCTAGCTGTGCCAGTTTGGCTTCGAGCTGGTCTATTTCAACAATGGTTTCATTGAAGGTATCTTCGTCGTCGGCTTCGATAGCCAATTCCAGCAGGCCGTTAACATCTTCCAGACCCTGAGTCATTTGATCTAAGGTATCGACAATGGCTTCCAGCGCAGAACGCTCTTTACCTAACGCTTGTGCACGTTCAGGTTCGTTCCACACATCAGGCTGTTCCAGCTCTGCGTTTACTTCTTCCAGGCGCTCTTTCTTGGCATCGTAGTCAAAGATACCCCCTAAGAACGTCGCTGCGCTCTGTGAGGTCCTGGATGCGGTTTTTTACCGGGTTAATTTCAAACATGGTCTGTATTATCTTATGTTGATGACAGAAGACGAAAATGCGGTCGTAGACCGGAAAGTTTACCGGATTTACGGTGCTTTTTATAGTCGCTTATAGCCAGGTCAGCAGGCTAGATTGGCCAAATATGGTCGATTAATAACTGGACACTGCGATTTCCGCGAAACTCGTTTACGTCGAGCTTAAAGGCCAGCTCAACTTCGCGCACGCCGTTATCCGGCCAGCACGCGGTATCAACGTTAAAGGCGATGCCGTCGATTAATGGCCCACCACCGACCGGTTCAACCATCACTTTAAGATGGCGCTCGCCCACCAGCCGTTGCTGTAATAGACGGAATTTACCGTCAAACAAAGGTTCCGGGAACATCTGCCCCCACGGCCCGGCATCGCGTAGCATCTCGGCGGTTTCGAGCGTCATTTCTTGCGCGCTGATTGCTCCGTCTGACCAAACCACGCCTTGCAACAACGCAGGATCAAGCCATTCCCCAACCAAATCGCCAAAGCGTTGACGGAATTCTTCGAATTTCGCTTCTTCAAGAGATAACCCAGCCGCCATCGCGTGACCGCCAAATTTCAGCATCATGCCAGGATACAAGGTATCAAGCCGCTCAAGGGCATCGCGCATATGCAGACCTTGCACCGAACGGCCTGAGCCTTTCAAAGTGCCGTCGCCTGCGGGCGCAAACGCGATAACCGGGCGGTTAAACCGTTCCTTAATGCGCGAGGCGAGAATACCGACAACACCCTGATGCCATTCGGGATGGTACATCGCCAGGCCATACGGTAACTCATCATGGCTGTGTTCAAGCTGTTGGCAGAGCGTCAGCGCTTCAACCTGCATGCCCTGCTCAATCTCTTTACGCGTCTGGTTTAACGCGTCCAGTTCATTAGCCAGCATGCGGGCTTCGCCAATGTTTTCACTAAGCAATAACGCCACACCGACGGACATATCGTCCAGACGACCAGCGGCATTCAGGCGTGGCCCAAGGGCAAAGCCCAAATCACTAGCCGCCAGCTTTTGCGGCTCGCGGTTAGCCACTTCCAGCAAAGCTTTAATGCCTGGGCGGCATTTGCCAGCACGAATACGGCTCAGCCCCTGCCAGGTCAGAATACGGTTATTGGTATCAAGCGGCACAACGTCTGCCACGGTACCTAGCGCTACCAGATCCAGCAGTTCTGCAATGTTGGGAATCGCCAGGCCTTGTTGTTCAAACCAGCCGCAATCGCGTAAATGCGCACGCAGCGCCAGCATCAGATAAAAGGCAACGCCCACACCGGCGAGGGATTTTGACGGAAACTCGCAATCAACCAGATTCGGGTTGATGATGGCTTCAGCCGCAGGAAGCTCCGGCCCAGGCAAATGGTGGTCGGTGACCACCACCGGAATTCCCAGCGCATGAGCACGCTCAACACCACTATGCGAAGAGATGCCGTTATCGACGGTCAGAATCAGTTGTGCGCCACGCGCATGCGCCTGATCCACCACTTCTGGACTCAAGCCGTAACCATCTTCAAAGCGGTTGGGAACCAGGTAACTAACATTTTGGCAGCCAAGGCTACGCAGCCCCAGCACGCTCAAAGCGGTGCTGGTTGCGCCATCGGCATCAAAGTCACCGACGACGATAATGCGCAAGCCTTCACGGAAAGCATCGTGCAGTATCTGAACGGCTTTATCCATGCCATTAAGTTGCTGCCACGGCAGCATCCCTTTCACGCCACGTTCCAGGTCTTGCTCGCCGCTTACGCCTCTACTGGCATAAAGGCGCTTTAAAAGTGGATGCAGTTGCTGGGGTAACACCACTGACTCATCGACCGTACGACGGCGAAGTTGTGTTTGCTGTTTCACCCGTTAACTACCCGCCTATGTTGGTGAGTTGTTGGTGCGCATCCAACATTTGTTTCATCTCTTTCGGCCCCTGATAACCAGGGATTACAGTACCGTTGCTCAGTACAATCGCAGGGGTTCCCTGAATACCGAACTGTACGCCGAGGTTGTAATGATTGGCGATATTCATGTCACAAGTTGCCCCAGCGACGGCATCACCTTTCATGGCAGTATCGAACGCTTTGTTGCGGTCTTTTGCACACCAGATGGCTTTCATGTCGTTTTCAGTCTGGCTTTGCAGACCCTGGCGCGGGAAGGCCAGGTAACGCACGGTGATCCCCAGTGCGTTATAGTCTTTCATTTCTTCGTGCAGCTTGTGGCAATAGCCACAGGTGATATCGGTAAATACCGTGATGACGTGTTTCTCTTGCGGCGCTTTGTAAACGATCATCTCTTTTTCGAGCGCGTTCAGTTTGCCCACCAGCAATTTGTTGGTGACGTTCACCGGTTGCGCACCGCTGACATCGTACAGTGGCCCCTGGATAACGTGTTTTCCATCTTCAGTGACATACAAAACACCGCTATCGGTTAATACCGTTTTCATGCCCGCTACAGGTGCTGACTGAATATCAGCATTTTGCACGCCTAACTTAGCCAGAGATTGCTTGATTGCAGCATCGTCTGCATGAACAAAACCGGACAAAGAGGCCGCTAATAATGGGAGCAGCCATAAACTCTTTTTCATGATGATTCCTTTATCTTCTACCACTCACGCTCGTGGGTGGTGTTGTTGATGCAGCTGACGTAAACGTTCCGTCGCGACATGCGTATAAATTTGGGTGGTGGACAAATCGCTATGTCCAAGCAGCATCTGTACGACTCGCAGGTCCGCACCATGATTCAGTAAATGCGTGGCAAATGCGTGCCGAAGGACATGGGGTGATAACTTTTCGCTATCGATACCCGCCTGCACTGCGTAATGTTTGATGCGGTGCCAGAATGTCTGACGCGTCATTTGTTGCGCGCGATTGCTGGGGAAGACCACATCAATCGACACGCCATTGAGCAACCATGGTCGCCCATGTTCCAGGTAGTTTTCCAGCCAATAAACAGCCTCTTCACCCATCGGCACCAGGCGTTCTTTATTGCCTTTACCGATGACTCGCACAACTCCCTGACGCAAGCTGACATCACTCATGGTCAGCCCCACTAATTCCGATACGCGCAGGCCAGTAGCATACAATAATTCGAGCATCGCTTTATCACGCAACTCGATAGGTTGGTCAATGCAAGGTGCTTGCAACAAACGATCGACCTGCGCTTCGCTGAGATCTTTTGGCAAACGCTGTGGCAATTTTGGTGATGAAAGCATCACACTTGGGTCGTCATCACGCAATTTTTCACGGTATAAATACTGAAATAATCGACGAATCGCACTCAGCATTCGCGCCGAACTTGTTGCTTTATAGCCGCCTTCAAGACGTTCAGCAAACAGCGACTGTAAATCGCCGGTTTGCACCTTCAACAAATCAAGATCGTGGCGTTCCAGCCACTCCGCTACCATTTTAAGATCCCGGCGATAGGAGTCCAACGTGTTCTGTGCCAGATTCCTTTCAAGCCAGAGCGCATCAAGAAATTGTTCTATTCGGGCCTGATCTTGTTCCACTACAGCCTCACTTACTTGCCTCACCTTTGGCGAATTGTGTCCATTATGCCTGATGCACAATGGGATCTGGTACACTTGCCATCCTGCACGTTTTTAAAAGAGTTGTTAATGCGATGAACATTGGTCTTTTTTATGGCTCCAGCACTTGTTACACCGAAATGGCTGCCGAAAAAATTCGTGACATCATTGGCCCAGAACTGGTGACACTACACAATCTTAAAGATGATGCTCCAGCCATGATGGAACAGTACGATGTGTTGATTCTCGGCATCCCGACCTGGGATTTCGGTGAATTACAGGAAGACTGGGAGGCCATTTGGGATCAACTGGATAATCTGAATCTCGAAGGTAAGCCGGTAGCGCTTTATGGCATGGGCGACCAGCTCGGCTATGGCGAATGGTTCCTTGATGCGCTCGGTATGCTGCACGATAAACTCGCCCCACGGGGTGCGCAGTTTATTGGTTACTGGCCAACTGAAGGTTATGAATTTACTAGCCCGAAACCTGTCATTGCCGATGGGCAATTGTTTGTTGGCCTGGCACTTGATGAAACCAATCAGTACGATTTAAGCGAAGAGCGAATCCAAAACTGGTGTGAGCAAATTCTCGCTGAAATGGCCGAGAAGTTTGCCTGACAGCGACTCAAACTTCCCCATTCCCGCTTGCCTGTTGTTGCAGCATCAGGCGGCGTAAATCACGCCACTCGCCAGTATCCATACTGTCGGCTGATAACCATAAGTGTTGACTGCGCTTGCGCCCCACGCGGCGTAAACGCAGCATCATGCCGCTGCGTAATACCCATGGCGCACCAACCATTTCCCACTCCTGGTTTTGCCACCGCAGGTGGTAGTCGGTCAGGAGTTTCATTTCGCCCTGGCAAGCATGAATCCGGCGCTGGCTACGAACGCTGTCAAATACCACCAGCGAAAGCAACAGCATCCAAATTAGCGTGTAGCTCATCGGCCACGGCATCAGCAGCACAAAGAGTGCCACTAAACCGTGAACCAAAAGGGACAGCCATTGTGCACGCCACGAGACCCGAAGATCAGATTGCCACAGGACCACGTTCTTTATTCCGTGTCTGAATCAGTGTCACCATCCGTTGCAGCTCTGTATCTGCTGGTTTGCCATGATTCATTAACCAGTTAAACAGGTCAGGATCATCACTTTCCAGCAAACGGACAAATAATTGCTTATCCTCAGTGCTTAACGAGTCATATTCATATTCGAAGAATGGCATAATCGAAATATCAAGCTCACGCATTCCCCGGCGGCACGCCCAATGAATTCGGGCTTTGTTATTGATATCCATGTGCTCTTTCCTGGTTCTCTGACAAAGAAGGTACAAATCTTAGTGTAACGTGTTTTCATGGCACGTATTAACTGAATGTTACCGTTTGCGCGCTTTATCGTGAGAAATTTTTATTGTGCGTTGCAGTTGCATTAACCTTGCGAGAAATCCCGTAAGTGCACAATTCACCTTATCAAACTGCTTGCATTGGCAAATGGCTCTTTTACCATTGAGCCAATTCATATGCTCAAAACCCAGGGACATCATTATGGCTTTCACTCCATTTCCTCCACGTCAGCCAACGGCTGCAGCCCGCCTGCCGCTAACACTCATGACGCTTGATGATTGGGCACTGGCAAGCGTGACGGGTAACGACGCAGAAACCTACCTGCAAGGTCAGGTCACCACTGATGTTGCACAACTGGCAGCAAACCAGCACACGCTTTGCGCGCATTGTGACGCGAAAGGGAAAATGTGGAGCAACCTGCGCCTGTTCCATCGTGGCGAAGGTTATGCGCTGATTGAACGTCGTAATCTGCGTGACGCGCAGCTTGTCGAACTCAAAAAGTATGCTGTGTTTTCCAAAGTGACCATCACACCTGATGATGAAAGTGTGCTTCTGGGCGTTGCAGGGTTCCAGGCTCGTGCGGCACTCGCCAATGTTTTCACAACCTTGCCGGACGCGGAAAACCCAGTGGTTCAGGAAGGCGCGACAACACTGCTATGGTTTAACCTGCCCGCCGAGCGTTTTATGCTGGTCACCGATGAAGCCACCGCGCAGGCACTGGCCGATAAATTGCAGGGCGAAGCACAACGTAATGACAGCCAACAATGGCTGGCTTTAGAGATTGAAGCGGGTATTCCGGTTATTGAACCGGTTAACAGCGCACAGTTTATTCCGCAGGCAACCAACCTTCAGGCTCTGGGCGGTATCAGCTTCAAAAAAGGTTGTTATACCGGTCAGGAAATGGTGGCTCGCGCGAAGTTTCGTGGCGCTAACAAACGTGCTCTGTGGTTCCTGGCCGGGAAAGCCAGCCGCTTACCAGAAGCTGGTGAAGATCTGGAACTGAAAATGGGTGACAACTGGCGCCGCACCGGCACCGTACTCGCCGCCAGCCAACTGGATGATGGCCGCGTGTTAGTACAAGTCGTGATGAACAACGATTTAGAAGCCGACAGTGTGTTGCGAGTGCGTGATGATAACAGCAGCCACCTTGTTATCGAGCGGCTGCCTTATTCGTTAGAAGATGAATAAAATACCCGTCATACTTCAAGTTGCAGGTGCGTTGACTGCACCCGCGCGCGCCAGTCACATAGTTAGCTATGCTCCTGGGGACTTACGGCCTGGTCGCCTGCCTGCATCTTGAATTATTTAGGGTATTGTTTGTTTGATACATACCCACGATTAACGGATATACAGATAGATCGCCAGGAAGTGGCAAACGCTGCCGCCCAGCACAAAACCATGCCAGATAGCGTGGTTGAACGGAATACGTTTACAGACGTAGAAAATGACGCCTAACGAGTAAATCACGCCGCCTGCAGCCAATAACGTTACGCTGCCCGGAGCGAGTTTAATCACCATCTGGTAAATCACCACCAGCGATAACCAGCCCATCAGTAAATAGGTCATTAACGATAAGACTTTAAATCGATGCGCGATGGTCAGCTTAAAAAGAATGCCGGCGAGTGCCAGCCCCCAAATAACGACCATCAGCCCACGCGCCAAAGGCGAGTCCAGCCCAACAAGTAAAAATGGCGTGTAAGTCCCGGCTATCAATAAGTAAATAGCACAGTGGTCAAATTTCTTGAGCCAGCGCTTGGCGCGTTGATGGGGAATGGCGTGATACAACGTGGATGCGAGAAACAGCAAGATCATGCTGCCGCCGTACAGGCTATAACTGGTTATTGCGGTTACACTCGCGTTGGATTCCACCGCCTGTACCAGTAACAAAACCAGCCCAACAATCCCAAAAACCAGTCCGATACCGTGGCTAATGCTGTTGGCGACTTCCTCCGCCAGTGAATATCCTTTAGTGATCAATGGTTTGTCAGCCATTTGGCTACTCCAGGTGAAACAATAGATGGAAAATTCATCTCGACCAGAATAGCTGAGAACGATTCCAGCGAACACATGTACGCTAAAATAAATCTGTCAGATGTGATAACAATTACCGATACAATCCACTACACCGATACAATCTTGTTACTGACACTTAATCCTTTGGAACATTCAGGAAGAGATACCATGTTTACTCATGCGGCAATTGCTAATCTCAACGGACTAGAAATGATGGTCTACAACTATGTCATTAAAAACCGTGACAAAGTGATGTACATGACTATCCGCGAGTTAGCCGATGCGACCGGCGTTTCTACCACTACCGTGCTGCGTTTTTGCCGCAAGTTAAATTGCGATGGTTATTCCGAGTTTCGCGTTCGTTTTAAATTATATCTTGAACAAAATGATGAACAATTGGTTAATTTTGGCCCGAGCGAAATCATCAGCTTTTTTAAAAGCACTAACAATGAAGAGTTTGATAATTTAATTGACCAGGCGGTAAATATTATTTTTTCATCCGAACGTATTATATTTGTCGGAGCAGGAACCTCTGGCGCATTAGCTAAATATGGTGCACGTTTCTTTTCTAATGTCGGTAAATTTAGTAACCACATTGATGACCCTTATTTTCCGGTTACCAACGATATGGCTAAAAATGCACTGGCGATTGTCCTCTCTGTCTCCGGTGAAACTGAAGAGATCCTGCGCTTCGCCAGCCAGTTCAGTCTGCATAACTGCAAGGTGTTCTCCATCACCAGCCACGAAAACTCTTCACTGGCAAAACTTGCCGACTTTAATATCTCCTGGCATATTCCGCTTACCCGTGTTGGTGGCGTTTATGACATCACCACGCAAATCCCGGTTATTTATATTTTAGAAACCATTGGCCGTAAATTGGCTAAAAAAATGGCGTAAAAAAACAGCCTGTTTTATCTATGTAACAAATCACATTAACCGTGATTTGTTATATCGTGACAATTAATTCTCATTTGTTAGACTCCAGAATAGAACGTATTAATACACTGCCATTTTGTGATGTATCCCACATTATTTCTGGCACTGACAGTGAGATTAACAAATATGAAAAAATTGACCTTACCAAAAGACTTTTTATGGGGCGGTGCGGTTGCTGCACATCAGGTAGAAGGTGGCTGGAACAAAGAAGGGAAAGGCCCAAGTATTTGTGATGTGCTGACCGGTGGCGCACACGGCGTACCGCGTGAAATCACTCAAGAAGTGGTGCCAGGCAAATATTATCCCAACCATGAAGCCATCGATTTCCACGGTCATTACAAAGAAGACATCGCACTGTTTGCTGAAATGGGCTTCAAATGTTTCCGCACCTCAATCGCGTGGACGCGCATTTTCCCGAAAGGTGACGAACTGCAACCCAATGAAGAAGGGCTGAAGTTCTACGACGACATGTTCGATGAGCTGCTGAAGTACAACATTGAGCCTGTCATCACCCTCTCCCACTTTGAAATGCCACATTATCTGGTCACCGAATACGGTGGCTGGACTAACCGTAAAGTCGTTGATTTCTTTGTTCGTTTTGCCGAAGTGGTATTTGAACGCTACAAGAGCAAAGTGAAATACTGGATGACCTTTAACGAGATCAACAACCAGCGTAACTGGCGCGCACCGTTATTCGGCTACTGCTGTTCTGGCGTGGTTTACACCGAGCACGATAACCCTGAAGAAGTGATGTACCAGGTTCTGCACCACCAGTTTGTTGCCAGTGCTCTGGCGGTGAAGATTGGCCATCGCATTAATCCTGAAATGCAGATTGGCTGCATGCTGGCGATGGTGCCGCTGTATCCGTTCTCCTGCAAACCAGAAGATCAGATGTACGCGCAGGAATCCATGCGTGAGCGTTATGTCTTTACAGACGTGCAATTGCGTGGCTACTACCCATCTTATGTGTTGAACGAGTGGGAACGCCGCGAGTTCAACATCAAAATGGAAGCGGGCGACGAGCAAATCCTGCGTGAAGGCGTGTGTGATTACCTCGGTTTCAGCTATTACATGACCAACGCGGTGAAAGCTGACGGCGGCACCGGTGATGCATTATCTGGCTTCCAGGGCAGCGTGCCGAATCCGTTCGTGAAAGCGTCCGATTGGGGCTGGCAGATTGACCCTGTTGGCCTGCGCTACGCACTTTGCGAATTGTATGAACGCTACCAGAAACCGCTGTTTATCGTTGAAAACGGCTTCGGTGCTTACGACAAAGTGGAAGAAGATGGCTCAATCAATGATGACTACCGCATTGATTATCTGAGAGCGCACGTTTCAGAGATGATGAAAGCGGTCACTTACGATGGTGTGGATCTGATGGGTTACACCCCGTGGGGCTGCATCGATTGCGTTTCCTTCACCACCGGTCAATACAACAAACGCTACGGCTTTATCTATGTGAACAAACACGACGATGGCACCGGCGATATGTCTCGTTCGCGCAAGAAGAGCTTTAACTGGTACAAAGAAGTGATTGCCAGTAACGGTGAAAAACTCTGATTGATTTGCTCGCCTGAACGCCCCGTTTACGGGGCGTTTTTATTCAGGTCGGCAAAGCAAAACGGAAGCACGCTCCGGTTTCCGGCCTTTCTACCAACGCAATATCGCTGCCGTGTAGCTGCAACATCTGGCGTACAATCATCAACCCTAAACCGCCGACTCTCACCTGCGACTGGTTCATAATCGAAGGCCGCACAAACAATCCTTCTTTCAGCTCATGCGGGATGCCCGGCCCACTGTCACTGATTTGTACCATCACTTTTTGCCCCTCTTTCCACAGGCGCACCGCAACTGTACCTTGCTCTGGGGTATGACGAATTGCGTTATCCAGCAGGTTAGTTAGCACCCGTTCAATCATCCCCAAATCCGCGTCAATTAATGGCAGCTCTGGCTGGATATCAGCCACTAACTTTAACTGCCGTGTTTGCGTCATCAGCTCGAATTTCTGGAAGACATCCTGCAATAACTCACTGAGGCAGAAGTGCTCTTTTTGCGGCTTCACCACGCCATACTCAAGACGAGCTAATTCAAACAGTGACTGTGCGAGGATGCGGACTTTCTGGCTCTGTGCTAACGCGGTTTCCAGATAACGTTGCTTTTCCGCTTCAGAAAGCGTCGATGACATCACCGATAAGCTTTCCAGATAACCGTGCATCGAGGTTAATGGTGTGCGCAAATCATGGGAAATATTGGCAATAAACTCACGACGCAGCTGGTCTTGTTGTGAAAGACGATGCCACTGATCTGAAATACGTCGGGCCATCATAATCACCCCCTGGCGCAACAGGCTGATTTCGTCATGGCCCGGAACTTTTTCCAGCGGCAGCTCGGCCATCGCCTTCATCTCGGTCATGCCGCCGGCTTCCAGTGCATTTACCTGGCAGGAAAGCGAACGTAACGGATGAGTAATCCAGCGAAATGCCAGCCAGCCAACGATAAGTCCCAGCAAGGCAACCAGACTTATCGAAAGCAAAACCACTTTTAATAACGTATTAAATTGCGCATCACTAGCCAGCACATTGTAATTTTCGCCCAACAAAATAATGTACAAATAGCCTTTCACTACCCCGTTCTGGTACATCGGTGCCACGCTGAACACTTTTTTGCCATCAACACTACGAGGATCGTCGCCGTAGATCGGATATTGTTTCTCGTTGAGTGCCGTCAAAATTGGTTGCAGATCTACACGATGGCGTTTGATGTGATTTGGTGGCGCAGCGTCGCCGATAATATCGCCTTTCTCATCCAGCAGATAAACTTCAACGCTTGGGTTTACCGTCATCAAATGATCAAACAAGCGGCGCACTGAATCATCATTCAGCCCGTCTTCCCCCAGCAGCGGGTAGCTCTGGTTGATATGCTCGGCAAGCGAGCCAGAAAGTTGCTGAACCACCGCCTGGCTGTACTGCGTACTGGTGCGGATTTGCAGCCACCCCAGCAAAGAGCAAGAGGTGATGAGCAGCAGGGCAAAGACCAGAGTCAGGCGCTGTGAAAGAGAGAGTTTTCGCATGGTTTACTCGTTGCGCAGTGCGATGAATTTATACCCTTTTCCCCACACAGTAAGAATGAATTCAGGCTCTGCGGGGTTGTCTTCAATCTTGATGCGTAAACGGTTGATATGGGTGTTAACTGTGTGTTCATAGCCTTCGTGTTGATAGCCCCAAACCTGGTTAAGCAGATTCAACCGTGAGAAAACTTTGCCGGGATGTTTGGCAAAAAACCACAGCAGATCGAACTCACGCGGTGTCAGCTCAACAGGCTGTTGTCTGAGGCGCACATCGCGAGCCAGGGGATCAATAGTTAGCCGATCGAAAGTCAGCGTTCCGGCATCCTGCATCAGGTTCTGACTCATCGCTTCCTGGCGGCGGAACAGCGCTTTAACTCGCGCCACGAGTTCCAGCATTGAAAAAGGTTTTGCCAGATAGTCATCCGCGCCAAGCTCCAGCCCCAATACGCGATGCGTTTCGCTTGAGCGAGCGCTGATCATGACGATCGGCGTGTAACGCGTCATGGTTCGCGCATGGCGGCAGATTTCCAGCCCATCAACGCCCGGCAACATAAGATCCAATATCAGCGCATCCCAACCACCCTGTTTGAGCAATTCCAGCCCGAGGGTGCCATCTGCTGCATGCACAATTTCATAGCCTTCTTCCCGCAGGTGCAGTTGCAGAAGTTCAGCAATATTTTCGTCATCCTCAACGATTAATAATTTTTTGGTTTTCATCACTTCTGCCTTATATCCGCTGTTGATAGCAAGTCTATACAACATTCACCCATCGAGTTATCACATTTAATTTAACTTTTCGTGAGGTTTTGGAGAACAGATTTCAGCCACAATCATTTCAACGCAATAACCGGAATTACACGATGGAAAGGCCAATATTTCAGGTTAAACCCGCCCTGGTTCATCCGCTGTGGCTGAGGATTTGCCACTGGTTGAATGCCCTTGCCATGCTGATTATGGTGACAAGTGGATGGCGGATATATAACGCTTCACCGTTGTTTAATTTTACCTTTCCAGCTGAATTAACGCTCGGTGGCTGGCTAGGCGGTGCCTTGCAGTGGCATTTCGCAGGCATGTGGCTATTTGGTATTAATGGCGTGATTTACCTGCTGATTAATATTTTCAGCGGCCGCCTGAAACACAAATTTTGGCCTCTGTCGCCGCGTGCATTAGCCAATGATTTTATTGCCGCACTACGGGGAAAACTGGCTCATGAGGATCTCAGCCACTACAACACTGTGCAGAAACTGGCGTATCTGTTTGTGATGATCGACGGGATCATTCTGGTGAGTTCAGGTCTGGTGGTGTGGAAATCAGTACAGTTTCCGTTATTGCGGGAATTACTCGGCGGTTATGACAATGCACGTTTTATTCATTTTTATGCCATGTCCGCAATGGTGGGGTTTGTCGTCATCCATCTGATTATGGTGGCGCTGGTTCCACGAACTTTACTCGCGATGTTGCGTGGCCGATAGGGAAAAATAATGAGCAAAAATAATAAGATTTTTTCTGATTCTGACAAGGCCGCAATTATTCAGGATGCGACACAGCAAATTAATAAACAGTTATCGTCTGAAGGCCGTCGTCGTTTTTTGAAGCAAGGTTTAACCCTCGGTGGTTTAATGATGCTGACCGGCTGCGATATTAGCAGTAATGAATCAGTCGAAAATAGCTTAAGCCGTATTTCACGATTCAATGACCGCGTACAAGGCTGGTTATTTAACGCCAATGATTTGGCACCGGTTTATCCCGAAAGCATGATGACGCGTCCATTCCCTTTTAATGCTTTTTACAGCGAAGACGAAGCGCCGAACATTAACGGCGACGATTATCGCCTGGAGGTTGCGGGACTAGTGGCAGATAAGCGCCCGTGGACGCTGGCACAGCTGCACCAGATGGCGCAGGTTAGCCAGGTCACACGCCACATCTGTGTTGAAGGCTGGAGTGCGATTGGTAAATGGGGCGGCGTACCGTTTTCTTTATTCCTTAAAGGAATTGGCGCTGATTTAAATGCCCGTTATGTCAGTTTTAAATGTGCTGATGATTATTACACCAGCATTGATATGGCTACCGCACTACATCCACAAACCATTATTGCTCTGACTTACGATGGTGAAATATTGCCGCGTAAGTATGGTTTCCCGATGAAATTAAGAATGCCCACCAAGTTGGGTTACAAAAACCCCAAACATATTCAAGTTATAGAAGTCACCAACCGCTATCCCGGTGGTTATTGGGAAGACCAGGGTTATAACTGGTTTGGCGGAAGTTAATCAATGTAGTTAATGAAACGTAAAGGAAAGACAAAATGAAAAAACTCTACACTGCTCTGATGTGCTCAGCATTATTCTTTGGCGTAGCTGGCGCTAATGCTGCGGATAATATGTCTAAAGATAATATGGCAATGTCTCACGACTGCGGCAAAGATGGCATGAAGAAAGATTGCATGGCTAAAGATGGTATGAAGAAAGATTCCATGTCTAAGGATCATATGTCTAAAGACTCTATGTCTAAAGATTCTATGGCCAAAGATGGCATGTCTAAAGACGAGATGGGTAAAAAGTAATTCTCACACCAACATCAGGATAATGGCAGTTGTCTGAATTTTCAGGCAACTGCCATTTTGACTTTCTAATTTATCAATCTTAGGGGAAAACACTCAGCTTATTTTCGCTCATCGGCGAATCCTATTTAAACAATAGCTCTTGCCAATTATATAGATTGATAATCCTCAAGGAGTCAGATCCTTTTCTTTCACATGATGGGAAACGCATAAAAAGCGTATGACAACCTATGGAAAGGACAACCAGATGAAAAAAATAATAACACTATCCGGGATAGCCATTGCGGGTGTAGTCGTCGGCTATTTTAGCCTGGTGGCTTATGTTTATCACCATGATAATCAAAGAACTGCAGCATTCCCTCCGCAAACCAATCCTTCACCACATAATGTAAAAGTCCTGAATATATTGCAGGAAAAAGGTTGTGACTATTGCCACACGCCTTCGACCAAATTGCCCTTTTATGCTTCATTCCCTGTGGCAAAACAGCTTATGGAGTACGATATTCAACTCGGTTACAAATCGTTTAACCTGACCCAGGTTCGTGAAAGCCTGCTTGATAATAAAGCAGCGCCGCAAAGTGATATCACTAAAATTGAGTGGGTTATGGGACATCAGACCATGCCTCCGACCCGTTATAATGCTCTGCATTGGGCTGGTGTGATGAATCAAGAGGAACGTAACGTTTTACTTGATTGGGTGAAACAGCAGCGGCTGAATTATTACACTACGTCGGATATGGCAGATAATCGCCGTAATGAACCGGTGCAACCTATCCCCAAATCTTTGCCAGTCGATGCTCAAAAGGTCGCACTGGGAATGCGCCTTTACCATGACCCACGACTCTCTGGCGACAACTCCATCTCCTGTGCACATTGTCATCAGCTTGGTGCAGGTGGTGTGGACGGACGTAAAACATCCAGAGGTGTTGGTGGTGAAATTGGCCCGATTAATGCTCCTACCGTCTATAACTCGATATTCAATATCGAACAATTCTGGGATGGACGTGCCGCCGATCTTCAGGCTCAGGCGGGTGGACCTCCGCTTAACCCTATCGAAATGGCTTCGAAATCCTGGGATGAAATTACCGACAAGCTAAATAAAGACCCGATCCTGACACGCGACTTCACCGCCGTGTATCCACAAGGGTTCTCGGGAACGTCCATAACGGATGCGATTGCCGAGTTTGAGAAGACCCTTATTACGCCGGACTCGCCATTTGATAATTATCTGCGCGGGGATGACAACGCAATCACATCGCAACAGAAACGCGGTTATCAGCTATTTAAAGACAATAAATGTGCCACCTGCCATAGCGGGAAAATACTTGGCGGGCGTTCGTTTGAGCCGCTTGGACTGAAGAAAGACTTTGGTTTTGGTGAGGTCACTGCCGCAGATATCGGGCGCATGAATGTCACTAACGATGTGCGCGACCGTCTGCGCCAAAAAGTCCCGACGTTACGTAACGTCGCCCTGACTGCGCCTTACTTCCACCGCGGAGATGTCGAAACGATGGATGAAGCAGTGAAGCTGATGCTGAAATATCAGGTAGGAACTAGCTTACCGCAAAGCGATGTCGACGACATTGTGGCTTTTCTGAATACGCTAAACGGTGTCTACACGCCTTATCCGGTTAACTAAAACCGTTTGCAGGAAAAGGCAGTTCACCTGAAGTTTCAGGCAACTGCCTTTTTTATTTACCGCCGGCTAAATCGAGGAAACTGCCTGTCACATAGGAGGCTTTATCACTAAGCAGCCAGACGATGGCCTGAGCGACTTCTTCTGGCTGGCCGCCACGTTTCATCGGTAAGAGATCTTTTACCCGATCAACTCGCCCGGCTTCGCCACCCGAAGCATGCATTTCGGTATAGATAAAACCAGGACGCACGCAATTGACACGAATCCCCTGCGCCGCAACTTCCACAGAAAGCCCTGTTGTCAGGGTATCAACCGCACCTTTTGACGCCGCATAATCAACATATTCACCAGGTGCGCCCAGACGTGATGCTGCCGACGAGACATTAACTATCGCCCCGCCATTTCCACCATGGCGAATTGCCATGCGTTTGACGGCTTCGCGGCAACAAAGAAAATAACCAGTGACGTTAGTCGCTAACACGCAGTTAATGCGTTCAGCAGTGAGTTCTTCGATGGTGGATTGTTGGAACAGAATGCCCGCGTTGTTGACCAGCGCGGTCACAGGGCCGAAGGCGTTGTCGATTTCCACAAACATTGCCATGACTTGCAGTTCATCGGCGATATCCGCTTTGATAGCAATAGCTTCGCCGCCCGCCGCGTGAATAGTTGAAATCACTTCATCGGCTGCTTGTTTATTACGCTGGTAGTTTACGACGACTTTGTAGCCAGATTGCGCCAGCATGATGGCGGTGGTTTTACCGATACCACGGCTTGCGCCGGTGACTAATGCGACGGCCATTTTACCTCCAACGTTGTAGCGCCCTCACCCCGCCCCTCTCCCCCAGGAGAGGGAGAAAACCGAACGGGTCCCCTCTCCATCAGGGAGAGGGTTAGGGTGAGGGTGGTGTTAAAACTTACTGATATTCGCTCATCGGCACGCAAGAGCAGAACAGATTGCGGTCACCGAACACATCGTCCAGGCGTTTCACGGTCGGCCAGTATTTGTTGCCATGGCCTGTCGGGAACACTGCCAGTTCGCGGGTGTACGGGTGCGTCCAGTCAGCAACGATTTCGTCCTGAGTGTGCGGTGCGTTAACCAGTGGGTTATCTTCCAGCGGCCATTCACCACGCGCAACGCGGTCGATTTCGGTGCGAATAGTCAGCATCGCGTCGATAAAGCGATCCAGCTCCAGTTTGCTTTCAGATTCCGTTGGCTCAACCATCAGCGTACCCGCTACCGGGAACGACATCGTTGGCGCGTGGAAACCGAAGTCAATCAGGCGCTTAGCAATATCCAGCTCGCTGATGCCGGTTTCTTCTTTCAATGGACGAATGTCGAGAATACATTCATGCGCCACATGCCCACTGCGCCCGGTGTAGAGAATCGGGAAAGCAGATTTCAGGCGGGTCGCAATATAGTTGGCATTCAGGATTGCCACCTGGCTTGCCTTCTTCAGACCCTGCGCGCCCATCATGCGGATGTACATCCAGCTGATTGGCAGAATAGATGCGCTACCAAATGGTGCTGCGGAAACCGCGCCCTGCTGAGTCAGCATCTCTTCAATCTGCACCACGCTATGGCCTGGTACAAACGGTGCCAGGTGCGCTTTCACGCCGATTGGCCCCATACCTGGGCCGCCACCGCCGTGTGGAATGCAGAAGGTTTTGTGCAGGTTAAGGTGCGAAACATCCGCGCCGATGTAACCCGGAGAAGTGATCCCCACCTGTGCGTTCATGTTCGCGCCATCCAGATAAACCTGGCCGCCGAACTGATGCACGATCTGGCACACTTCACGGATCGTTTCTTCGTACACGCCGTGGGTTGACGGGTAAGTCACCATGATACAAGACAGCGCATCGCCAGCCTGTTCGGCTTTCAGACGCAGATCGTGAAGATCGATATTGCCTTGTTTATCACACGCCACCACGACCACTTCCATGCCAGCCATTTGCGCTGACGCCGGGTTGGTGCCGTGAGCAGAACTTGGGATCAAGCACAGATTACGGCTGCCTTCGTTACGGCTTTCGTGATAACGACGAATCGCCAGCAGGCCCGCATATTCGCCCTGAGCACCGGAGTTTGGCTGCATACACAGCGCATCGTAACCGGTGAGTTTCACCAGCCAGTCAGACAGCTGGGAAATCATCTGATGGTAACCTTCCGCCTGGTTTGCCGGGCAGAACGGGTGCAGTTCGGCAAATTCCGGCCAGGTGATTGGGATCATTTCAGCGGCCGCGTTCAGCTTCATGGTGCAAGAGCCGAGTGGGATCATCGCCTGGTTGAGCGCCAGATCTTTGCGCTCAAGCGAGTGCATATAACGCATCATTTCGGTTTCGCTGTGGTAGCGATTGAACACCGGATGCGTCAGGAATTCGTCATTACGCACCATAGCTGCCGGTATAGACAGGCTGTCACCCGCAACGTTTTGATCTAATTTGTCGATGTCCAGACCGTGGTTATCGCCCAGCAACACCGTGAACAGCGCCTGCACATCTTCGCGGGTAGTCGCTTCATCCAGCGTGATGCCAACCGCGTTCAGAATATCGCTACGCAGGTTGATTTCATTGGCTTCGGCGCGTGCCAACACAGCGGCTTTATCGCTGACTTCAACACACAGAGTGTCGAACCAATGTTTGTGACGCAGCACCAGACCTTTTTGTTGCAGGCCAGCCGCCAGAATATCGGTCAGACGGTGGATACGCCCGGCAATACGTTTCAGGCCAGCCGGGCCATGGAACACCGCATACAGACTGGCGATGTTTGCCAGCAGAACCTGGGAAGTACAAATATTGGAGTTGGCTTTTTCGCGGCGGATATGTTGCTCGCGAGTTTGCATCGCCATGCGCAGCGCAGTCCGGCCCGCAGCATCGCGGGAAACACCGATAATACGGCCTGGCATAGAACGTTTGAATTCATCACGGGCTGCGAAGAATGCAGCATGCGGGCCACCGTAACCCATTGGCACGCCAAAACGCTGTGCGGAACCAAATACGATGTCAGCACCTTGTTTACCAGGTGCAGTCAGCAGAACCAGTGTCATAAAGTCAGCGGCAACACTCACGATGACTTTACGCTGTTTCAGCTCAACAATCAGAGCGCTGTAGTCATGGACTTCACCGGTGGTACCCACTTGTTGCAGCAGCACGCCAAACACGTCCTGATGATCGAGCACTTTCGCCGCGTCATCAACGATGACGTCGAAGCCGAAGGTTTCAGCACGGGTGCGTACTACGTCCAGCGTCTGTGGATGTACGTCGGCGGCAACAAAGAAGCGGTTGGCGTTCTTCAGTTTGCTGACGCGTTTAGCCATCGCCATCGCTTCTGCGGCAGCGGTTGCTTCGTCCAGCAAAGAAGCCGAGGCGATATCAAGACCGGTTAAATCCAGAGTCACTTGCTGGAAGTTAAGCAGAGCTTCAAGACGGCCTTGTGAAACTTCAGGCTGGTACGGGGTGTACGCGGTATACCAGCCTGGGTTTTCGAGCATGTTACGCAAGATGACAGGTGGCGTTTGCACCGCTGTGTAACCCATGCCGATGTAGGTTTTAAAACACTTGTTACGTCCGGCAATGGTCTTTAATTCAGCCAGGGCCGCGAATTCCGTAGCAGCCTCACCCACCTGCGGTGGCTCAGCAAGCTGGATATCAGCAGGAACGATTGAAGCAATCAGCTCGTTAAGCGAACGAGCACCTACTGTTTCCAGCATTTCATGTTGCTGTTGTGCGTTCGGTCCAATGTGACGGTCGATAAACGCTTCGTGATTTTCAAGCTGACGTAAAGACTGGGTCATGAGCGGTGATTCCTGATGTGTGTTTCCCCCTTCTCCCTCAGGGAGAGGGCCGGGGTGAGGGTTGATGTGCTGATATTCCCCTCACCCTAACCCTCTCCCCAAAGGGGCCAGGGGATGAGTCGGTGTCGATTACTCGTCTTCTAACAGCGCTTCGTACGCCGTTGCATCCAGCAATTCGTCCAGTTCGGATTCGTCGCTAGCTTTGATTTTGAAGATCCAACCGCCAGTGTATGGCTCGCTGTTGATAAGCTCTGGCGTATCGCTCAGCTCGTTGTTCACAGCGATGATTTCACCGCTGATAGGTGCGTAAATGTCAGAGGCCGCTTTTACAGATTCAGCCACGGCGCAATCATCGCCAGTGCTGACCGTGGAGCCAACGTCTGGCAGGTCGACAAACACCATATCGCCCAGCAGCTCTTGCGCGTGTTCGGTGATACCTACGGTGTAAGACCCATCAGCTTCTTTACGCAGCCATTCGTGTTCTTTGCTGTATTTCAATTCGTTCGGCACATTGCTCATTGTTTTTCTCCTGATTTCGAAATTCACTGCGCGACAGCTTTACCGCCGCGAACAAAAATAGGTTTAGTCACTTTTACCGGCATTTCTCGGTTACGGATTTGCACAATGGCTGTTTCGCCAATGCCCGCAGGAACGCGTGCCAGAGCAATGCTGTAGCCCAACGTTGGTGAGAATGTCCCGCTGGTGATTACGCCTTCATGAATGTTGCCTGATTCATCCGTAAAGCGAACAGGCAGCTCATTACGTAATACGCCTTTTTCGGTCATGATCAAGCCAACGAGCTGTTCGGTGCCTTTCTCGCGCTGGAGTTCCAGTGCTTCACGGCCAATGAAATCGCGGTCTTCTGGCTGCCAGGCGATGGTCCAGCCCATATTGGCGGCCAGTGGAGAAACGCTTTCATCCATTTCCTGGCTGTAGAGGTTCATGCCGGATTCCAGACGTAGTGTGTCACGCGCGCCCAGTCCGCAAGGCTTCACGCCAACCTCAACGAGTTGCGCCCAAAATTCGGCCGCTTTCTCATTTGGCATAGCAATTTCGTAACCCGCTTCGCCGGTATAACCGGTGGTAGCAACAAACAGGTCACCCGCCTGAACACCGAAGAAGGGTTTCATGCCTGCCACTGCTTTACGCTGTTCTTCGGTAAACAGCTGCGCAGCTTTGGCCTGAGCGTTTGGCCCCTGAACGGCAATCAGCGCCAGGTCATCACGCACGGTGACAGAAACGCTGAACGGTTCGGCGTGTTGATTAATCCAGGCCAGGTCTTTTTCACGCGTGGCGGAATTCACCACCAGGCGGAAATAATCTTCGCTCTGGAAATAGATAATCAGGTCATCGATGACACCGCCGGAGGCGTTGAGCATGGCGGTGTAGAGGGCTTTACCCGGCTGGGTCAGTTTGGCAACGTCGTTTGCCACTAAGTAACGGAGGAATTCGCGGGTACGGCTGCCTTTAAGATCAACAATGGTCATGTGTGAAACATCAAACATACCGGCATCGTTGCGCACTGCGTGGTGCTCATCAATCTGCGACCCATAGTGCAATGGCATCATCCAGCCATGGAAATCCACCATACGTGCACCGCAGAGATTGTGCTGTTCAAACAAAGGGGTCTTTTGAGTCATTTTTTCCTCTTTAACCATCTGGTTGAAAAGCGCTGTTCGCTTTCCTTTTCGTCAGACGAAACCCAGCATCACCATCGATCCCGAGGGCGACGCAAACGTTACCTTTTGTCTGAACTTACCACTGAATGGGGGAGTAAACCATAAGGCACAAACCGTCATTGCATTAGCTTATGACCAAAACCAGGGAGGCATGATGCAGAGTATTCGACTGCAAAAATGCGAGACGCTGCGCATAATTAAGAAGTGTTTAAGTCAAAATTTAGTGTTAGCTAACATTTACGACCATTTCAGAAACAATTTCACTACAACGCTAAAAACGTGGGATGAGAAAAAGTAATCCGAGATAAGGGGTGAGATTAGAATTTTTCAAATGAGGGAAGGTGATCTCAGTCACACTGGATGCGCTAAGTCATGCGAGTTACAGCGCTGCGGCTGCAACTCGCAAGTATGAGGAGTGTTTAACGAAGCCAGCTCGGTAAATCGTGTAGCCCCATCGCCTGACGGACAAGCTTTGATTTCACACCAGGAAGGGTATCAGCCAGTTTCAGGCCAATATCACGCAGCAGTTTCTTCGCCGGATGTTGACCGGCAAATAGGTCACGGAAACCCTGCATGCTGGCAAGCATCATCGCCGCACTGTGCTTGCGGCTGCGCTCGTAACGCCGTAGATATAAATACTGGCCGATGTCTTTACCCTGGCGGTGCAAACGACGCACTTCATCAATCAGTTCAGCGGCATCCATAAACCCAAGGTTCACACCCTGCCCGGCTAACGGATGGATGGTGTGTGCGGCGTCGCCCACCAGCGCCAGACGGTGCGCGGCAAAATTACGCGCGTAGCGGCCAGTCAACGGGAACACCTGGCGTTCACTTTCAACGTGACACAATCCAAGGCGCATATCGAATGCCACCGACAGCGCCTGGTTAAATTCTTCAGCACTCACCTGTTGCAGACGTTCCGCTTCCAGCGGTGACAACGACCAGACAATCGAACATAAATGTGGGTCGCTTAACGGCAGGAAAGCCAGAATGCCCTCGCCGTGAAATATCTGGCGAGCCACCGCTTGATGGGGTTCAGTAGTGCGAATGGTCGCCACCAACGCATGATGGCGATAATCCCAAAACGTCAGTGGAATATCCGCCTGGTTACGCAGCCAGGAGTTTGCGCCATCAGCACCAACCACTAAGCGTGCAGTCAGCATCGCACCGTCTTTAAGGGTAATAAACGCTTCGTTTTCACCCCATGCGACTTGCTGCAATTCGGCAGGCGCCATCAGGGTGACATCGCTGCATTGTTCCGCGCGTTGCCATAAAGCATGATGGATAACGGCGTTTTCGACGATGTGACCAAGGTGACTGAAGCCAAAGGTTTTATCGTCAAAAGCGATATGCCCAAAGCTGTCTTGATCCCACACTTCCATGCCGTGATAACAACTGGCACGCTGGGCGATAATTTTCGGCCACGCGCCAAGGTGAGTCAGCAACTTTTCGCTGGCGGCATTGATGGCCGAGACACGTAAAGCCGGGGCAGATTCAGGTGCTTGCGGCTGTGGAAGATGGTTCTCCAGTACCGCAACACGCAAACCGCTGCCTTGCAGGCCGCAGGCAACCGCCAGACCCACCATGCCACCACCAACAATCGCCACATCAACGCTTTGCAAATTACTCTCCTTTAACAAACCTGTTTTAACGCGCAACCCAGCCGAGAGTACGCTCAGCCAGCGCGTCTCGCGCTGGGGTAAAATGTTCTATCGCCATCAGCCCAAGATTGCGCCCCACCACCAGTGGAGCCCAATGGTTAGCGAATACCTGGACTAAGCCATCGGTCACGCCAATGGTGGCAATTTTATCTTCGCTACGACGTTGCTGATATTCAGCCAGAACTGCATAACTGCCAATATCCTGGGCTGCTTCATGTGCAGCGGCGAGGTTTTCAGCCAGCGACATCACATCGCGCAGGCCGAGGTTAAAGCCTTGCCCGGCAATCGGATGTAGCGTTTGCGCAGCATTGCCCACCAGCGCAACGCGGTGAGAAACCGACTGCGTCGCCGTGGTCAGTGCCAGTGGATATTGCGCGCGCGCGCCCGCATGTGTGATTCGCCCAAGCCGCCAGCCAAATGCGCGTTGCAGTTCATTACAAAATTGCTCGTCATCCCACTGGGCAATTTCAGACTGTGCGGATAATGGATGACACCACACCAGCGAACAACGTCCGTCGGACATCGGTAACATCGCCAGCGGGCCGTGCTCGGTAAAACGCTCAAACGCGCGCCCGTTGTGCGGTTGTGAAGTGGTGATGTTGGCGATCACCGCAACCTGATGGTAATCCTGTTGCTGCCAGGTAATGCCAGATTGCGCGGCGAGCGGCGAGCGAGAGCCATCCGCCGCCACCAGCAATTTACCTTCAATACGCTCACCGTTATCCAACTGGACGCTGACTTTATCGGTTTCACGGGTGAACGAGGCAACGCGCTGCGGGCAATGTAATGCCACGCCCGGTGCTTTGCGCAGTAAAGCGAACAAACGCAGCCCGACATCATGCAGTTCCACGACTTGCCCGAGTGCCGGAATCTGATAATCCTGCGCATCCAGCGTGACGAAACCGGCATGGCCGCGATCGCTAACATGAACCGTGGTAATCGGGGTTGCACAGTCTTTGATGGCAGGCCACACGCCGATACGCGTCAATTGCTGGCAAGTCCCCTGCGCAATCGCGATAGCTCGCGCATCAAAACCAGGATGCGCCGCAGATTCCGGGGCCACCGCTTCAATTAAATGAACCGGCAACTTACCGTGAGTTAAACGGGAAATAGCCAGCGCCAGCGTCGCCCCAGCCATGCCTCCGCCGACAATAATCACGCTCATGAGTGACGCGCCGCCGCCATTAACGCTTCGATGTCGTCTGCCGACTTCACTACGCTGGCTGTCAGGTTTTCATTGCCGGTGGCGGTGATGAGTATGTCGTCTTCAATACGAATCCCAATACCGCGGTACTCGGCGGGAACATCTGCATCAGGCGCGATATACAAACCAGGCTCCACGGTAATCACCATTCCAGGCTCAAGCTTGCGTGAACGATCCGCGCCATAAACGCCGACGTCGTGAACATCCAGCCCTAACCAATGGCTCAGACCATGCATAAAGAACGGACGGTGCGCGTTTTCGGCGATCAACTTATCTACGTCACCGTGAAGAATGCCGAGCTTGACCAGGCCCGTCACCATAATGCGAATCACTTGCGCGGTGACTTCCTGCATTGAGGTGCCTGGACGGTAGAGTTGCAGAGAGGTTTCGAGGGATTCGAGCACGATGTCGTAAATCGCCCGCTGCGGTGCGCTAAATTTACCGTTCACCGGGAAGGTACGCGTGATATCGCCCGCATAGCCGTGGTATTCGCAACCGGCATCGATCAACACCAAATCACCATCGCGCATTTGGCTCTCGTTTTCGGTGTAATGCAGAATGCAGGCATTTTCACCGCTGCCAACAATGGTGTTGTAAGACGGGAAGCGCGCACCGTGGCGGTTAAATTCGTGAAGGATTTCACCTTCGAGCTGATATTCAAACATCCCTGGACGGCATTTTTCCATCGCTCGGGTATGCCCAAGTGCGGTGATTTCACCGGCACGACGCATCAGCGCAATTTCTTCTTCTGACTTAAACAGACGCTGTTCGTGAACCCACGGACGCCAGTCAGTTACTGTAGCCGGAGCGGTGAGATTCTGGCGAGAACCGCGGCGTAGTTTATCGAGTGCGGCAAAAACGATGGTGTCAGCCCAGGCATATTCGCCCTGCGCGTGGTAAACCACATCGAGGCCATTAAGCAGTTGGTGCAACTGTTCGCCGATTTCGGAGAACGCCAGCGCACGGTCAACGCCCAGTTTTTCTGGTGCGGCTTCCTGACCCAGACGGCGACCAAACCAGATTTCAGCGGTTTTATCGCGCAGGCGGTTAAACAGAACGCTGTGGTTGTGGGTTTCGTCGCTTTTAATCAACACCAATACCGCTTCAGGTTCGTTAAAACCGGTGAAGTACCAGAAATCGCTATTCTGGCGATACGGGTATTCGCTGTCGGCACTGCGTGTTACCTCGGGAGCGGCAAAGATGAGCGCGGCGCTTGCCGGAGCCATTTTGGCCAACAACGCCTGGCGGCGCCGGAGAAATTCGTGCTGATTCATCACACCTCCTGAAGCTTATTATTTTTAGTGTAGCGTTGGTTTTTGCACTTCTGGCGCGGTCGGAACCGGGCGGGTAAAGGTGTCGTGACACAGCAATGCCGCCACGCGCACGTACTCGACGATCTCTTCGAGCGACATTTCCAGCTCTTCTTGATCTTCGTCTTCGTCGTAACCCAATTGCGCGATGTTACGCAAATCGTCGATAGCTTCACCGGTTTCACCGGTCACTTTATCGAGCTTAGGTTGCGTGACACCCAGGCCAAGTAAGAAATGGTTTACCCACCCCGCCAGCGCATCAGCTCGCTGGAATACCGTTACGTCGTCGCCATCTGGCAGGTAAAGCTGGAACAGAAAACCGTCATCTTCAAGCGAATCACCGGTTGCACCATGCATCTGGCGCAGAGTATCCGCAAGGTTTTGGCTGAAGGCCAGGCCTTCGTTTGTCAGGTCATGAAGCAGCGGTTGCCAGCTGGTGTCTTGATTACCACCGCATAGCATACCGCTGATTAAGCCGTGCATTTCTGAAGGCGTCATACCGACACCTTGTTGGTTCAATAGTTGGCCGACTAAGTCGTAGTCAGGCATAGTGTTCTGTATAGACATGCGCATTCGCCATCGTTGGCTGTGAGAGTTCATGTTATGCTACCACCAGGGACCCCAAGGCACCAGAAAAGGGCTTGTATCTTCATTTCGGGATAGCTATAGTGACGCCCCTTTCGTAGCCTGGCACAGGTTAGCGAGAGGCAGGCGAGTTAACAGCAGGAAGGTGGCATGTCTGCACAACCAGTCGATATCCAAATTTTCGGTCGTTCATTGCGCGTGAATTGTCCGCCTGAACAACAGGATGCACTGAATCTTGCGGCTCAAGAGCTTGATCAGCGGTTGCAAGATTTAAAAGTTCGCACTAGAGTCACAAATACTGAGCAGTTAGTTTTCATCGCAGCATTGAACATTTGCTACGAATTGGCTCAGGAAAAATCGAAAACCCGCGACTACGCTTCTAACATGGAAGAACGTATTCGGATGTTACAGCAGACCATCGAACAAGCGTTGCTTGAGCAAGGTCGCATAACTGAAAGACAGGGTCCAAATTTTGAATAACACTTCACGGTTACCTATGGTAGAGTAACTTTGAAGACCAAATTTCTCTGAGATGTTTGCATGCGGGCCAGTCCCCTGAGCCGATATTTCATACCACAAGAATGTGGTGCTCCAGATTCTGTGAGCATGCTCGGTCCGTCCGAGAAGCCTGATGATTCTGACGCTGCATTCACCTTGAACCAAGGGTTCAAGGGTTACAGCCTGCGGCGGCATCTCGGAGATTCCCTCTTTCTACCAACCAGTCATCGCTATGACGAAAATTCAGCTAATTCCATCGCTTCGACAAGAAATCAGACAACACATTCGGCAACGACGCCGTGCGCTTACCCCCACTGAACAACAACACTTTGCTCATCTTGCAGCCGAACGAATGCTGGCATATCAGCCGGTAACCGATGCCGGTACCGTCGCCCTGTTTTTGTCATTTGATGGCGAACTGGACACCACACCACTCATCCGTGCGTTATGGCGAGCAGGAAAATCGGTCTATCTACCGGTGCTTCATCCATTCAGCAAAGGCAACCTGTTGTTTTTGCGCTATAGCGAAAATAGCCATTTGGTGATGAATCGCCTGAAAATTCTTGAGCCGAAGCTTGATGTCCGTGATGTATTGCCGCTGGATAAACTGGATGTGCTGATTACGCCATTAGTCGCGTTTGATGAGCAAGGACAAAGGCTGGGAATGGGCGGTGGTTTCTACGACAGGACGTTGCAAAACTGGCAGCAGCATGGTTTGTGGCCGGTTGGGCTGGCACATGATTGCCAGCATGTTCCGGCCTTACCCGCTGAAGAGTGGGATATTCCCTTGCCCGCAGTGGTGACGCCATCGCGAGTTTGGGAATGGTAGCGTCAGGCGATACGCAGCTTGAGCAGTTGTTTGGTATGCCAGTATTGCAATATGAAGACCGTGGTCAGTGCGCCAAGAAGCGCACAAAACATATCTGATTGCGTGTCCCAAATATCACCCTGAGTCCCCAAAAACTCGTCGGCCCCCTGCCCCAATGCCAGCGCTGCCGCCCATTCAATCAGTTCATATACGGCACTGATGGCGAGTGCTATGCAGCACACCAGAAACGCGACCATTTTGCGCCCATGAACATAGCCACCACGAATCAAAATCTCACGTGCCGCCAGCGCAGGAACTAGCCCCTGGAAAAAATGGCCAAGCTTGTCATAGGGATTACGACTCAGACCCAACCACTCCTGAACCTCAAAACCCATCGGCACTTTGGCGTAGGTGTATAAACCGCCAACCATCAAAATAATGGCATGCAGGAAAATCAAAAAATAGAGCAATGGCGTAAGGGGAAAACGCGAGTGGGTCGCTAAAAGCAGAGGAACAATGATAATGACTGGAGTCACTTCCATCAGCCAGGTGAGCCGATCCGTAGTGCTAAACCCCGTATAGATGAGAATCAGCAGAAGTATAAAGGCACCGGATTTTAAGAATGTACTGGTCATGTAGCTTCGCCGTATGACTAAAAGCTTAACTATCAGTGGGACACGCGAAAAAAACAACTCAGGAAACGGATTTTGAGAGTCAAGTGGGGAGCCAGATTAGCTCCCCAATTATTTAATTAGTACAGCAGACGGGCGCGGATAGTCCCCGGAATCGCCTTCATCGATTTCAGCGCAGCTTCAGCAACATCTTCTTCGGCATCGACATCAATAACCACATAGCCCATCTGCGGAGTGGTTTGCAGATACTGAGCGGCGATGTTGATACCCTGCTCGGCAAAAATCTGGTTCAGCGCGGTCAAAATCCCCGGGCGGTTTTCGTGAATGTGCAGTAAACGGCTGGTGCTGCCACCGTGTAACGGCAGAGAAACTTCCGGGAAATTCACCGCAGAGAGTGTAGAACCGTTATCGGAATATTTAGCCAGTTTGCCAGCCACTTCCAGACCGATGTTTTCCTGTGCTTCCTGAGTCGAGCCGCCAATGTGCGGAGTCAGGATCACGTTATCAAACTCACACAGTGGCGAAGTGAATGGATCGCTGTTAGTTGCCGGTTCAGTCGGGAATACGTCGATTGCAGCACCTGCCAGATGCTTACGCGCCAGCGAATCACACAATGCAGGAATATCAACAACCGTGCCACGTGCGCAGTTGATCAGCAGTGCGCCCGGCTTCATCAGCGCCAGTTCGTTGACGCCAATCATGTTCTTGGTAGAGGCATTTTCAGGCACATGCAGACTCACCACATCGCTCATGTTGAGCAGGTCAGAAAGATGCTGAACCTGAGTCGCGTTACCCAGCGTCAGTTTGTTTTCGATATCGTAGAAGTAAACGTGCATACCCAGCGCTTCAGCCAGAATCCCCAACTGAGTCCCGATATGGCCGTAACCAATAATGCCGAGTTTTTTACCGCGTGCTTCATAAGAGCCAACCGCCAGTTTATTCCACACACCACGGTGTGCTTTGGCGTTAGCTTCCGGAACGCCACGCAGCAGTAATAGCAGTTGGCCGATAACCAGTTCTGCTACAGAACGCGTGTTAGAGAATGGGGCATTAAACACCGGAACGCCACGTTTAGCGGCAGCATCCAGGTCGACCTGGTTTGTACCAATACAGAAGCAGCCGACAGCCACCAGCCTTTCAGCCACGGCCAGAACATCTTCAGTTAAGTTGGTACGGGAACGCAGACCGATGAAATGCGCATCACGGATCGACTCTTTCAGGGCATCGCTGTCCAGCGCGCCTTTATGGTATTCGATGTTGGTATAGCCTGCTGCGCGAAGGTTATCCACGGCTTTCTGGTGTACACCTTCCACCAGCAGGAATTTAATCTTGTCTTTATCCAGTGATACTTTTGCCATTTCCCGACCCTATTTTTAGTACTGATGTTGTGCTGTGTGATAAGACACCCTTCTGCCAAAATATCAAAATATACGGGCGGGGCAATATAAACGATTGCGCAGTCCGCAAAGCAAAAAAGGAATAAGCGGCATGGGGCAGCACAAAACTCTGAGTAGCAGAGAGAATCAGGAATGAACAGCAGGTGGTTGGCAGGAATGTGACATATGTCACCAAATTTAGCGTTAGATTATTTTGTCATTTTTTATATGGATATGGGGCGTATATACCCAAAATAATTCGAGTTGTTGGTAGGCGGCAAGTGAACAAATCCCGATGAGCTTACTCAGGTAAGTGATTCGGGTTTGTGAGTGCAGCCAACACCCCTGCAACTTGAAGTATGACGGGTATAAAACGCCCCCCAGATCATTTCACAATGGTTTTCACACCATCAGCAGTACCAATCAACGCAACATCCGCACCACGGTTAGCAAACAGCCCCACGGTGACCACGCCTGGCAAGCCGTTAATCGCATTTTCGAGCGCGATAGGCTCAACGATGCTGAGGCCGTAAACATCAAGAATGATGTTGCCGTTATCGGTTACTACGCCCTGGCGGTATTCCGGGCGACCGCCCAGCTTGACCAGTGCGCGCGCCACGCAACTACGAGCCATTGGAATCACTTCCACTGGCAGTGGGAAGTTACCCAGGATGCCTACCTGCTTGGACGAATCGGCGATACAAATAAACTTTTCCGCGACAGACGCGATGATCTTTTCGCGGGTCAGTGCTGCACCGCCGCCTTTAATCATTTGCATCTGGCCGTTGATCTCATCTGCACCATCGACATAGATACCGAGGGTATCCACTTCGTTGAGATCGTAAACAGTGATACCAAGGCTTTTCAGTTTGGCGGTGGAAGCGTCGGAGCTAGAAACGGCACCATCAATCTGATGTTTGATAGTCCCAAGAGCATCAATAAAGTGTGCGGCGGTTGAGCCGGTACCCACACCGACGATAGTGCCTGGTTGCACGTATTGTAATGCTGCCCAGCCGACTGCTTTTTTCAGTTCATCCTGCGTCATGGTTAATTGCCTGTGCTGTGAAAACTGACGCGCATTATAGAGCAAGCCGCCAAAAAATGTCCTGCGATTGGCGCAGAACTCGGACGAACATTGCGGATTTGGTCTGGATCAGCGGCAAATTTATGTCATAGTGCAGCCATAACAAAAACAGGAGTCAGCAAACAACAATGAAACGCCCGGACTATAGAACGCTACAGGCGTTGGATGCCGTAATTCGTGAACGAGGGTTTGAGCGCGCCGCTCAAAAACTCTGTATTACTCAATCCGCCGTCTCGCAACGTATCAAGCAACTGGAAAATATGTTCGGCCAGCCATTGTTAGTACGCACTGTTCCGCCTCGTCCAACCGAGCAAGGGCAAAAGTTGCTGGCATTACTGCGTCAGGTCGAACTGCTTGAAGAAGAGTGGCTTGGTGATGAACAAACCGGTTCTACCCCGCTGCTGCTGTCACTTGCGGTCAACGCCGACAGCCTGGCAACCTGGTTGCTGCCTGCTTTAGCGCCGGTTCTGGCCGACTCCCCTATTCGTCTGAATCTTCAGGTTGAAGATGAAACCCGAACCCAGGAACGCCTGCGCCGTGGTGAAGTGGTTGGCGCGGTTTCCATTCAACCACAGCCATTGCCAAGCTGCCTGGTCGACAGACTTGGAGCGCTGGATTATCTGTTTGTCGGTTCGAAAGACTTTGCCGCACGTTATTTCCCGAACGGAGTTACCCGCTCGGCACTGTTAAAAGCCCCTGCCGTGGCGTTCGACCATCTCGATGATATGCACCAGGCGTTCTTACAACAGAACTTCGATCTGTCGCCGGGTAGCGTCCCGTGCCACATCGTTAACTCATCGGAAGCGTTTGTACAATTGGCGCGTCAGGGCACCACATGCTGCATGATCCCGCATCTGCAAATCGAAAGAGAGCTGAAAAACGGCGAATTGATCGACCTGACGCCAGGCTTGATGCAGCGCCGCATGCTGTACTGGCACCGCTTCGCACCAGAAAGCCGCATGATGAGAAATGTCACCGACGCGCTGCTTGAGTACGGGCATAAAGTTCTACGGCAGGACGCAGAATAGAAAAAGGCCGCAATCCAATAGCGGCCTTTTTTTTGTCGGATGGCGCTAACGCTTATCCGACCTACGATTTTACGATTTTACGATTTTACGATTTTACGATTTTACGATTTTGTAGGGTGGATAAACGCAAGCATCATCCGACCAACAATTTTGCGCTTTTGTAGGGTGGATAAGCGCAAGCATCATCCGACCAACAATTTTGCGCTTTTGTAGGGTGGATAAGCGCAAGCGTCATCCACCATCTATCAATGTCTTACTGTGCTGCTGGGGCTGTAGCCGGAGCGGAAGCCGCTCCCAGTTCAAACACCACATCAACCTGGTCATCAAACTGAATAGTCTGCTGATCGTAGGTATCCTGAGCAGAAACTGGTGCAGCTGCGTCAGCTTTCATCATCCGCACCATCGGCGCCGGCTGATAGTTAGAAACATGATAACGCACGCTATATACCGGCCCCAGCTTACTGTTGAAGCCTTCGGCTAACAGTTTCGCCTGACGAGATGCATCGTCGATAGCCGCTTTACGCGCTTTATCTTTGTATTGTTCTGGGTTTGCTACACCAAGCGATACGGAACGAATTTCGTTCAGACCCGCTTTCAGCGCGCCATCAAGCAACTCGTTCATTTTGTCGAGTTTACGCAGTGTGACTTCAACCTGACGCACGGCACGATAGCCTTTCAGCTGCGTTTTGCCATCTTTCAGATATTCGTATTCTGGTTGAGTGCGCAGGTTGGCGGCATTGATGTCTTTCTTCTCGACACCACTTTGCTGCAAGAAGGTCAGATACTGTGCAACGCGATCGTCAGCTTGTTTCTTAGCGGATACCGCATCTTTAGCAGACACATTGACTTCAATGGCGAGCGTGGCAATGTCAGGAACAGCATCCACGCTTGCAGTGCCGGATGTTACGATATGCGGGCCATTTGGCAACTCATCGGCCAATGCCGGAACCGAACCAAATCCAACTAAAGCGGCTAATGCCAGAGTTTTCAACTTCACTGTAATACCTCCATGCTACATTCCACTGTCATTCCGCCCGTAAAATCCACGGGCGTCTGGCAGCAAGCTTAGCCTGCAATGGTAACTTGTCTATCGGATTAAGGCGAATTAGCCTATCAGCGAAGAAATATGGTGCACCCCATCCGCCGCCAGTTGCAATGCGATAAACCACATCACCAACCCGACAACGCCGTTAATAATACGCTGCGCTTTAGCAGTGCGTAACCGGGGAGCAAGCCAGGCGGCGAGAAGGGCCAGGCCGTAGAACCACAGAATTGATGCACTCACGGTACCCAACGCAAACCAACGCTTTGGTTCATCGGCCAGTTGCCCACCGAGGCTACCGAGCACTACAAAAGTATCCAGATAAACATGCGGATTAAGCCAGGTGACAGCCAGCACAGTGGCGACAATTTTCCAGCGTCCCTGTTTCAGAACTTCCGCTGAAGCCAGTTCCACGCTGCTGCTCATCGCGGTACGCAACGCGCCCCAACCGTACCACAGCAAAAATGCCACGCCGCCCCAGGTCACAATGGCCAGCAACCACGGTGACTGCATCAACAGCGCGCTACCGCCAAAGATACCAGCACAAATCAGCAGCAAATCGCTGATTGCACAAAGCGAAGCAATCATCAGATGGTATTGGCGACGAATCCCCTGGTTCATAACAAAAGCGTTTTGCGGCCCGAGAGGCAGAATTAACGCAGCACCCAATGTAAGACCTTGAAAGAAATAAGATAACACGGTGATTTACTCTTCAATTTGTATCAATTGAAGAAGAGTTTAGTGGGGAAATATTATTAGAGGAAATGGATAATTTTAATGGTTTATAAGCAGAACTAATAAAACAGGGGCCAGCCGAAGCTGGCCCAGAAAAATCACTCTTGCGCAGGTTCTTTCACGCGTTTGAAATTCACATCCATTTGCGGGTAAGGGAAGCTGATCCCTTGCGCATCAAACTCACGTTTAACACGTTCCAGCACATCCCAATAGACGTTTTGCAGATCGCTGCTGTTGCTCCAGGCACGCACCACAAAATTAATCGCAGAAGGCCCAAGCTCATTAAGTCGCACGGTAATATCCCGGTCTTTCAGCACACGCTCATCACTAGTGATGATGTCGGTCAGAATTTGTTTAACCTTGTCGATATCCGAATCGTATGCCACACCGATGATGAATTCGTTGCGGCGCACCGGTTCGCGGGAGAAGTTAATGATATTCCCGGCGATAATTTTGCCGTTTGGCACGACGACAATCTTGCCATCCAGTGTGCGTAACGTGGTGGAGAAAATCTGCACATTCAGTACCGAGCCTGCAATACCGCCGAGATCGACATACTCGCCCGCACGGAATGGACGGAAGGTAACCAGCAGTACGCCAGCCGCCAGGTTAGAGAGCGAACCTTGCAGCGCCAGGCCGATGGCCAAACCTGCGGCACCCAACACCGCGATGACGGACGCAGTCTGGACCCCCACGCGCCCTAAAGCGGCAATTAAAGTGAAAGCGATGATGCCGTAACGCACCAGAGCACAAAGGAAATCAGCTACAGTGGCATCAATACTACGCGCTACCATCACGCGGTTGATGGTATTGGAAACCACGCGAGCGACAATCATCCCGACGATAATAATCGCCAGTGCCGCCACAATGTTGACGGCATAGCTCAGCAGTAACGCCTGGTTGCGCACCAACCAGCCTCCGGCATTATTAATACTGTCTACTACGTTGAGATCTTCCATTCACTGTTCCTTGTCATTACCAAAATTCTGCGCCTCAAAGGCACAACAGAGACTTTAAAGATTAAACAAAACAATAGAATATGCCAACTTAGTCACAATTTTGCCACAAAAATGCAAAAAACCCCGCACAAGGTGGGGTTTCAGATTGCTGACAAAGGGTGATAAATGTGTTTTGTAGGGTGGATAAGCGTTAGCGTCATCCACCATTTACGCCAGTTATGTCGGATGACGCTGCGCTTATCCGACCTACGAAGACGTTTGTCATCAGTCTCAAACCCCGCACAAGGCAGGGTTTCAGATTGCTGACAAAGGGTGATAAATGTGTTTTGTAGGGTGGATAAGCGTTAGCGTCATCCACCATTTACGCCAGTTGTGTCGGATGACGCTGCGCTTATCCGACCTACGAAGACGTTTGTCATCAGTCTCAAACCCCGCACAAGGCGGGGTTTAAAATGGCACTCACTTCTCTGCGATTTCAGGATGAGAGATTAAATCGAGTGCGTAAAGGTACGAGAAATCACATCCTGCTGCTGTTCACGCGTTAACGCATTAAAGCGCACCGCGTATCCAGAAACGCGAATGGTCAGCGTCGGGTAATTTTCTGGGTGCTCGACGGCATCCATCAGCATTTCACGGTTCATCACGTTAACGTTCAAGTGCTGCCCGCCCTCGGTTCTTACATCGTGATGGAAATATCCATCCAGCAGACCCACCAGGTTTAACTGGCGCACTGCGTCATCTCGTCCCAGCGCGGCAGGCACAATTGAGAAAGTGTAAGAGATGCCATCTTTCGCATAACTGAACGGAAGTTTAGCGACAGAGGTTAATGACGCGACCGCACCTTTACGATCCCTGCCGTGCATCGGATTTGCGCCCGGGGCAAATGGCATTCCGGCACGACGGCCATCTGGCGTGTTACCGGTTTTCTGTCCATACACCACGTTTGAGGTGATCGTCAGGATCGATTGTGTCGGCACCGCATTGCGATAGGTTGGCAGCGCCTGGATCTTCTTCATAAAGCGCTCAACCAGATCGCAGGCAATGGCATCAACGCGATCGTCATTATTACCATATTGCGGATATTCACCTTCAATAACGAAATCAACCGCCAGCCCAGTCTGGTCACGCACCGGTTTTACCGTGGCGTACTTAATCGCAGAAAGCGAATCCACCGCGACTGACAAACCGGCAATTCCACACGCCATAGTGCGATAAACATCTCTGTCGTGCAGTGCCATCAGCGACGCTTCGTAGCTGTATTTGTCGTGCATGTAGTGAATAAGATTGAGCGCAGTCACGTATTGCGTCGCCAGCCAGTCCATAAAGTGATCGAGGCTATTCATCACCTTGTCATAGTCCAGCACGTCATCCAGCAACATCGGCATTTTCGGCCCAACCTGGATTTTTAGCTTTTCGTCCATACCGCCGTTGATGCAATACAACAGCGTTTTTGCCAGGTTGGCACGTGCCCCGAAGAACTGCATCTGTTTGCCGATCACCATTGGGCTGACGCAGCAGGCAATAGCGTAGTCATCACTGTCAAAATCACAGCGCATCAGATCGTCGTTTTCGTACTGTAACGATGAAGTTTCGATGGACACTTTGGCCGCATAAACCTTGAACGGCTTCGGTAAAGCTTCCGACCACAGGATAGTCAGATTCGGTTCTGGTGCCGGCCCCATGGTGTAAAGCGTGTTCAAATAGCGGTAGGCGTTTTTGGTGACCATTGTGCGCCCATCAAGCCCCATACCGCCGATAACTTCTGTCGCCCAAATTGGGTCGCCGGAGAACAGAGAGTCAAATTCCGGGGTACGCAGGAAACGCACCATACGGATCTTCATAATGAAATGATCGACTAACTCTTGTGCCTGAAGCTCTGTCAGCACACCCGCTTTAAGGTCACGCTCGATATAAATATCGATAAACGAGGTAGTGCGGCCCAGTGACATCGCGCCACCATTTTGTGATTTCACCGCGGCCAGGTAGGCAAAATAGAGCCACTGCAATGCTTCCTGCGCATTGCCTGCCGGACGAGAAATATCAAAGCCGTAATTTGCCGCCATTTCCTGAATTTGCAACAAAGCACGGCGATGTTCCGACAGCTCCTCGCGCAGACGGATGACATCCTCAAGCTTTTCTCCGCGCTCCAGTTGATTTTGCAAGTCAGCAAACTGCAACTCACGTTCGCGCACTAAATAAGCGATGCCGTACAACGCCACGCGGCGATAGTCGCCAATAATGCGACCGCGCCCATAACCGTCCGGCAGGCCGGTCAAAACACCCGATTTGCGGCAGCGCAAAATATCTGGTGAGTAGACGTCAAACACACCCTGATTATGTGTCTTACGCAACGAAGTAAACTGGTATTCGAAGTCTGAGTCCATTTCACGACCATAAGCTTCAAACGAGCTTTTGATCATGTTGATGCCGCCATACGGATGTAAGGCGCGTTTCAGCGGCTTGTCGGTTTGCAAACCGACGATTTTTTCATGTTCTTTGACGATGTAACCCGGAGCATGCGCAGTAATCGTCGTGGCAATATTGGTATCGAAATCGACTGGCGCATGGGTAGCATTTTCGATGCGAATGCCATCCATCACCTTTTCCCACAGTGCGGTGGTCGCCGGAGTTGCGCCCGCTAAGAATGATTCATCACCCTCATACGGCGTATAGTTCTGCTGGATAAAATCCCGAACATTAATTGCCGTTTTCCATTCAACGCCCGAGAATTGCTGCCAGGCATGGGAATAATTTTCGTTGGTAATATCAACATCCACTTTCATTACTTCATCCTCTGTACAACATTATTAATTCAGGCGTATTCCGTGATACGACATTCTTTTCCTAAATGCAGGGCATCAAGCGCAATCATTTTTTCTTCGTTAGTCGGAATGACCGCGCAAACGATGGCAGAGCTGTCGCTGGAAATAATTCGCTGCCCGATACGATTAGGTTGGTTATTTCTTTCAATATCCAGGTCGATACCAAATACACGCAACCGTTCTGCCACCAGGCGACGAATCAGTATTGAATTCTCACCAATACCGCCGGTAAAAATAACGCCATCAAAATTATTTAACGAAGCAGCATGGGCGCCTATGGTTCGGGCAATGCGGTGAACAAAAGTTTTAATCGCTAATTGCGCACGCACATCGCCATCATGCCAGGCTTTTTCCAGAGTGCGCAAATCTGACGATAAACCCGAAAGACCCAGCAGGCCGGACTCTTTATTGACGACTTGTTCAAGGTCGTCCATCGATTGCTGGGTCTGACGAGCAAGCCAGGCCATTGCGCCAAAATCCACGTCTCCGCAACGGGTGCCCATAATCAGCCCCTCGAGCGGTGTCATACCCATTGAGGTATCAACGCTTTCACCATTTTGAACCGCACAAACCGAAGCTCCATTTCCTAAGTGAGCAATCACCAACCCTGAATTTACTGGGTTCAAGCCAGGTAACTCACCCGCTTGCTGGGAGACATAGCGATGCGACGTGCCGTGGAACCCATAACGGCGAACCCCGTACTCTTCAAAATAGCGGTATGGCAGGCCGTACAGATAAGCTTCAGGCTTTAATGTCTGATGGAAACTGGTATCAAATACCGCGACCTGTGGAACATCCGGGAAACGAGTCCGCGCAGATTCCACCCCGTGTAAATTGGCGTAATTGTGCAATGGTGCCAACGGTGAAACCTGGCGAATCTGTTCTATAACCTCATCGGTAATTAAGACTGACTCACTAAATAAAGATCCACCGTGGGCAATACGGTGACCGACAAAAGCCACACTATCGATTAAATTCCGTATTTCAAGTTCAGCGGCTATTGCAGAAAGCGCTTCTTCATAATTCTGGTGAGCCAGAATAACTGGCTCTCCATCATTGACCGTTAAAAAAGCTTTCTCAGTATTAATACCCTCACAAATTCCGGCTAAAAGTACATCGCAAGTTTCTGCATCTAATACTGAGAACTTAACCGAAGAAGAACCACAGTTAATCGTCAACACTACCGGATAATCATTCATTTTTAAATCCCACTCATCCTGAGCCAATATACCCAAAATAATTCGAGTTGCAGGAAGGCGGCGACGCAGGGAATCCCCAGAAACTTACTTGAGTAAGTGACTGGGGTGAGCGAGAAAGCCAACGCACATGCAGCTTGAAGTATGACGGGTATCGAAAATAATTAGATAAGCTTGTAAACAATATTAAGAATGGTCAGCAAACCAATTACTGTGACAAAAATGTTTTCAGTTTTTCCTTTATATTTCGCCAGCGCAGGTGTTTTGCGAATCGCATACATTGGCAGCAGGCAAAGCAGTGAAGCGATAATCGGTGCCCCCATGGCTTCGATTAAATCGAGGATGTTCGGGTTTGCGTAAGCCACAACCCAGGTCGACCCCATGATAAACACCATGCTGATGAGGTTGAGCTTCCCACCGGATACTTTGGTTTTATCCCCTTTGTAGCCAAACTTGAGGACCAGGCCATTGAGCCCTTCGAGGGTGCCAAGATAGTGACCAAAGAAGGATTTGAAAATTGCCACCAGAGCAATAATCGATGCGCCATATTCAAGCGTGGTGGCGAAAGTCGATTTTGTGCCAGACATTGAGGAGAAGTGGTTCGCCAGGTATGAAAGCACAGGAATGTTTTGCGCTTTGGCTTCCGCCATATTTTGTGGAGAAAGCGTGAACAGACAGCTAAAGGCGAAGAACATCACGACGGCAACCATCAGCATGCTGGCGCGAGAGATAATCTTCGAACATTTGTCTTCAGTGTACTGCTTGCCAAAATCTTGCTCATACTCTTCACGTTTGGAAACCACGAACGAAGAGACAATCGGTGAGAAGTTAAAGGAGAAGACCATGATGGAAATACCCAGCCATACGGTCACCAGAATGCCATCACTGCCGGTAAACGAAATATCACTTAGACTGACTTGATCGATAACCGCAGAGTTCCAGTAAGGAATCAGCGACACGGAGATCAAGATTAAGCAGGCAATGAAAGGGAACACCAAATAGCTCATCACTTTGACCATCAGGTCTTTGCCAAAGTAGATAACAAAAGCCATTAACAGCAGCAGGAACAGTGCCACCACACCACGGTTAAGCGGCATGAGCTGGAGCTGGTTTTCCCAGAATGTCATGAAGGTGTTGGTGATGGTGACACCGTATATCCACAACAATGGGCAGATGGCGAAAAAGTACAGGAAGGTAATGACCACACCACCTGTTTTACCAAAATGTTCTTCAACTGTTTCAGTGATATTTCCGGAGGGATTGCTGCCTGAAAGACACAAACGCGCGAGCGCCCGGTGGCAATAGAATGCTATCGGAAAGGCAAGAAACAACATGATGAGAATTGGAATTAAACCGCCATAACCGGCACGAATAGGGAAAAATAAAACCCCGGCACCGATGGCCGTTCCAAATAAGCCTAATGTCCAGGTAGTGTCAGATTTGCGCCATTGCGATGTAACTTTTTGACCAACAAGTGTTGCATCTGTATTACTCATAATAAAATTCCTTTAAGTAATTTTATACGCGTTATATTTCAAGCTGCATCGCTATTATCTGTGATGCAGCTTTAATTATTAGGGGGATTAATCTACTGAGCCTGTAATCTGCGAAACACGCGAAAGGTCGATGTTCCCGCCAGAAATAATACTGACTGTCTTACGCCCTTTAATATAGTGATCTAACTTGCCGCTTAATAATGCCGCAGTGGCTAATGCGCCAGCACCTTCAGTGACGACTTTATTACGTTGAATCAGTGCCACCATGCTATTACGAATATCATCTTCACTCACTAATACAATATCAGTCACTAATTTCTTGACAATTTCATAAGTGATTCGGCCAGGGCGCGCAACATCACAACCATCAGCTAAAGTACCTGATGTACGATGCGACATAAGCTCACCTTTATAGAACGAGGCTGCCATACCATGCACGTTTTCAGCCTGAACGCCGATGATATTAATTGTCGGGTTAATGGATTTAATCGCCAGCGCAATACCGGCAATTAAACCACCGCCGCCAATAGGTACAATCACGTTATCGACGTCGTATAAATCTTCGAGGATTTCGAGGCCGATAGTCCCCTGACCAGCAATCACTTTTTCATCGTCATACGGTGGAATGAAGATACGTCCTTCCATCTCAACGATTTCACTCACTTTGGCGATAGTGTCGTTGAAGTTATCGCCGTGCATCACAACTTCGGCAGAGTAGTCAGAGGTTGCGGCAACTTTAGATTTTGGTGCGCCATTAGGCATCACAACTTTGCCGTTAATACCAAGGATGGCACAAGATAGTGAAACACCCTGCGCGTGGTTACCTGCAGAACACGCTACTACCCCTTTGCTTTTTTCTTCTTCGGTTAAAGAACTCAGCTTATTAAAGGCACCGCGTATTTTAAATGAACCGGTACGCTGCATATTTTCAAACTTTAAAAATATTTCGCCCTTGCAGCATTCGCTAAGATAATTTGAGCGTGGCATTCCTGTTTTATAGATATAACCAGCAAGTCTTTTCTTTGCTTCTAGTACATCAATAATAGTGACAGGAAGTTCATAGTCGATATGCATGTTGACCTCAACATTTTAAAAACAGAAATATAGGCGGTGATAATATAATCAAATTATCACTGGGAATTGTTTATAGAATTCAGTTCAATTACTGAGTTTAATTAAGCTACTTCAGTTAATTGATTAAATTGAAACCGAGTACGTAATGAATGTTTTTTCGCAAGCTCAACTAATGTTGCTGCCGATTGAGTAATTCGATAATTTTTAGACCATACGGCGGCATAACGAGCGATGGGTAATTTATCTTCCACAGGGATTTTAATAAATGAGTTGGAGCCAAATGGAGAAATCATATCTCGTGGAATGACCGTCAGGAAATCAGCATTCAATACGAGATTATAAATCGTGACGACTGAGTCTGTTTTAACGATGTTTTCACTCTTAATATTATTTTTTTGCAGCGTGGTGAGAAGTTCACTGTAATATCCCATTTCCGTTTGCGGCAACACCCATTGTTCTTGCGTCAGATCGCTAAGCGTTGTTGTCCCTTGAATCTTCCGGGTTCGGTTCGCTACCAGAATGAACTCTGACTCAAACAATGGTTCGATATGCAGATCCTGTAACAACATCTCGTCGCTCAATGTACCAATCGCAAAATCCAGACGACCATCGCGGATTGCAGGTAAGAAAGAGGACAGTTGAGCTTCGAACATCGAAACCTGAGCCTGTGGGAAAACTTCTTTAAACTCTTTCATCATCCCTGGCAAAAAAGTAAAACCAATCAGAGAGGGGTAACCGAATGAAACATCGACCACACCGTTGCCGACCATTTGATTCATTTCACTACACAGATTTCTCAACTCACGTGTGATGGACTCTGAGTAAGTCAGTAGAACTTTGCCTGCTTCGGTTAATTTTACACCGGTATTTTTTCTGATGATAAGTTCTAAGCCAAAATAGGCTTCCATATCACTAATAATTTTGCTGACCGCAGGCTGAGTCAGACTAAGTTGTTTTGCAGCAGAACCAAATGAACCACTCCTCACCACTTCCTGAAAGACAAGCAACTGTTGTGTTTTAGGTAATGTATTATTGTCCATGAAGTTCTGCGCCTAATTAATTTCCATGCCGCAGATCATAACGAATAGTGATACCGATGTTATGTGGCTTGACTCACAAATACTCGACCATCAATTGCATACAAAGCAGTCAAATAAAAAATATCATTTAAAAACAATGAATTACAGAATGACAATCTGCCCTTAACATGATGAATATCAACCTTATATACCCTGATAAAATAAAGTTATGGAGATAATTTAAACATATAAGCTTAGATAAGCCGCTGTTTATGCTGTTTTTTATTATGGCAAGAGAAGATTTATCTTAAGTGGACTTCACGATATTAAACTAATTTTGTTATTTTTAAAATTTAATTAATGAAAGCTCTAATAATATTTG
>NZ_JAHWLU010000023.1:0-50270 GCF_022134725.1 Buttiauxella sp. S19-1 | reverse complement strand
GTATATTTTGCTTACATTTGTACATTATTTGAGTGACTTCTGGACATCCAGACTTCTGAGCAAGTTTTATCCGAATATGCTAAGTCAATGCTGGTAGAGAGAGTGCTAGCGGTAAGTGTGGTTATTTTGTGTTTGTCTGTGTCATAGACACACTTAGTAACGGGGTAGTTGTGGAATGGGGTTGAAATTGACGTTTGTTTAACTTTCGTTGAAGAAAAAAGACGTTCAGGCAGTAGATGTAAAAAAGGCCAGCAATGCTGGCCTTAGAAAAATAGCGGTTTTAGAAGCTAGCGTTACGTGGTGTACGTGGGAATGGAATCACGTCACGAACGTTCTGCACACCTGTTACATAGGCAATCAGGCGCTCAAAGCCAAGACCGAAACCGGAGTGTGGAACGGTGCCGTAACGACGCAGATCGCGATACCACCAGTAGTCTTCTTTATTCAGACCCATCTCAGCCATGCGCGCATCCAGTACATCCAGACGTTCTTCACGCTGAGAACCACCGATGATTTCACCAATACCTGGCGCTAACACGTCCATTGCGGCAACGGTTTTACCGTCTTCGTTAAGGCGCATATAGAAGGCCTTAATATCTTTTGGATAGTTTTTCACGACTACCGGCGCTTTGAAGTGTTGCTCAGCAAGATAACGCTCATGCTCGGAAGAAAGGTCTACACCCCAGTACACTGGATTCTCGAATTTCTGACCGCAATTTTCGAGAATTGTAACCGCATCGGTGTAATCAACCTGCGCAAAATCGGCATCGATGAAACGCTGTAAACGATCCACTGCATCTTTGTCAACGCGTTCAGCGAAGAACTCCATGTCATCCATACGCTCGTCAAGCACCGCTTTGAAGACATACTTCAGCATGGCTTCAGCCAGGCCCGCGACGTCGTCCAGATTGGCGAAAGCAACTTCTGGCTCCAGCATCCAGAATTCAGCCAGGTGACGGCTGGTGTTGGAGTTTTCTGCACGGAAGGTTGGGCCGAAGGTATAAACCTTTGATAACGCACACGCGTAGGTTTCGCCGTTCAGCTGACCGGATACGGTAAGGAACGCTTCTTTACCAAAGAAGTCTTTATCGAAATCAACTTTGCCCGCTTCGGTACGCGGCAGGTTTTCCATGTCCAGCGTAGATACACGGAACATTTCGCCAGCGCCTTCGGTATCAGATGCAGTAATCAGCGGTGTGGATACCCAGAAATAACCATTTTCATGGAAGAAACGGTGTAAGGCTTGAGCAAGGGTATGACGCACACGGGCAACGGCGCCAATCATGTTGGTGCGTGGGCGCAGGTGAGCTACTTCACGCAGATACTCAATGCTGTGACGTTTTGCCGCCATCGGATAAGTATCAGGATCATCAACCCAGCCAGTCACTTCAACTTCACTTGCCTGGATTTCAAAGCTCTGGCCCTGACCAAGAGACTCTACAACTTTACCAGTCACGACAACGGAGCAACCGGTTGTCAGGCGCAGTACGTCATCATTGTAATTAGGCAGAGAATTATTAATGACGGCCTGTACAGGAGAGAAGCAGGAACCGTCATAGACGGCGAGGAAGGAGATACCAGCTTTTGAATCTCTACGAGTACGCACCCATCCGCGCACGGTGACTTCTTGGTCAACGGCTACGCGGCCCTGGAGTACGTCGGCTACAGGCACAACGCTCATATTTTTCTCTCTATTAAATGGTCAGTGACAATAAAAAATAACCCACATTCGGGGGTTATCTATGTTACCTGTAGCCAGCTTTCAGACAAGCAGAAAAATCAAAGGAAACGAAGAAATACATAAAGAGGGGAGTCACAGATATAAAGAAAGAAACCTATGGGTGCGATGAATATCACCCACAGGTTTATTGGCTCAACTGGCTTTCTTGACTAGTGGTAAATCGAAAGCTTTACGCAGTGCGCGGACAAAAGCTTTATCGTGGCAAATCGTTTTGCCTGGGCTGTCGGACAGTTTAGCGACCGGCTTGCCGTTACACTCAACCAACTTGATGACAATATTAAGTGGCTTCACCTGCGGAATATCGCATGTCAGGCGCGTGCCAATACCGAAGCTGAGATTCACGCGAGTGCAGAAATGGCGATAAAGCTCGATGGCTTTTGGCAAATCGAGATTGTCCGAAAATACCAATACTTTGGTTTTTGGATCAATGCCGAGTTTTTCGTAATGCGCGATTGCTTTTTCGCCCCATTCAAACGGGTCACCTGAATCGTGGCGCAGCCCCTGATACCGGCTGGCGAATGAAAGATCAAAGTCGCGTAAGAAGGCATCCATTGTGATGCAGTCGGTCAGCGCGATGCCAAGTTTATCCGGGTACTCATCAAGCCAGGCCTGGAGCGCTGCGCGCTGGCTGTTTGCGAGAGTCGGGCTGATTTGCTGATGTGCCTGGAACCATTCGTGAGCCTGAGTGCCCATCGGGGTTAAATTCAGACGGCGCGCGAGGTCGTAATTGCTGGTGCCAACAAACCATGATTCTTGTTGCAGGCGGCTTACAATAGCTTCCTGAACTTCACGCGAGAAGCGGCGACGAGTGCCAAAATCCATCAGGCGGAAAGCAGAAAGATCGATATCTGCCGTCAATTCTTTGAACTGAACCAGTTTGCTTTCCAGACTCTCTAGCGCCATTTGCGTGGTCACGCCTGGCGAGCGGTGTTGATGCACCACTTCGCTGATCACCGCCAGCAATGGCACTTCCCACATAATCACTTCCAGCCACGAACCGGTTAGACGAATATCTAAATGGCCGTTGTTATTGCTGATGTGCACCTGAGTGGGGTCGTAGCGGAAAGTACGCAGCCAGCAGAGGTAATCGGCCTGGAAGAATGGCAGAGTTTCCAAAAACGCGAACTCCTCGTCACTTAACGCGAGGTGTTGCATTAAATCAACCTGCTCACGAATGGCGTCTGCGTAAATGCCCAGCAGATCATCACCGCGGCAACGGAACTCGGCCGCGACGTTCACGTCGTGATAACGGTGGAAAACGGCCTGCTGCATATGAAGCTTATAGGCGTCAGTATCCAGTAGCGTTTGCAAAATCGGGGAAGCGTGTCGTGTCATGGCGCGTTGCAGCATCCTCTCACAGGAGCGTTTCCATCAAGGGCTAAGCAGATAAAAGACGCAGGAGTATACCCTGATTATCTGTTTATTAAACCTGGATCACAACACACGGACATTTTCTGGTCGATAGCAATTTGTGCCGCTTGTTATATAAATGTAGCAATTCGCGTGAGAAGCCCAGAAAAGTTGAAGATTCTGCGTGGCAACATTCGGGCAACAGGAATAGACTGAACTCCGCAAACTTACGGATGATGTATAAGGTTTTTTATGACACAACAGCCACAAGCCAAATATCGCCACGACTACCGTGCGCCGGATTACACGATTACCGATATCGATTTGACCTTTGACCTTGATGCCGCAAAAACCCTGGTCACAGCTATTAGCCAGATCACCCGCCAGGGTGCAGCAGGCGCGCCTCTGCGTCTTGATGGCGAAGACCTGACGCTGGTGTCTGTTGCTGTAAACGGCACTACCTGGGAAGATTATCGCCAGGACGAGGGTGCATTGATCATCGAGTCACTGCCAGAAACCTTCACGCTGACTATCGTTAATGAAATTAGCCCTGCCACGAATACTGCGCTGGAAGGACTTTATCTTTCTGGCGATGCACTTTGCACTCAGTGTGAGGCTGAAGGTTTCCGCCACATTACCTGGTATCTCGACCGACCAGACGTTCTGGCGCGTTTCACCACCAAAATCATTGCGGATAAAAAGCAATATCCTTTCCTTTTATCTAATGGCAACCGCATCGCTGAAGGCGAACTGGAAAACGGCCGTCACTGGGTACAATGGCAAGATCCGTTCCCAAAACCGTGTTACCTGTTTGCGCTGGTGGCAGGTGATTTCGATGTATTACGCGATACCTTCAAAACGCGATCTGGCCGTGATGTAGCGCTGGAGCTGTTCGTTGACCGTGGCAATCTTGACCGTGCAAGCTGGGCGATGACTTCTTTGAAAGCATCCATGAAATGGGATGAAACCCGTTTCGGTCTCGAGTATGACCTCGACATCTATATGATTGTCGCCGTGGACTTCTTCAACATGGGTGCGATGGAGAATAAAGGACTGAACGTCTTTAACTCCAAATATGTGCTGGCCCGTGCTGAAACTGCGACAGATAAAGACTATCTCGACATCGAACGTGTTATCGGTCACGAATATTTCCATAACTGGACCGGCAACCGTGTGACTTGTCGCGACTGGTTCCAGTTAAGCCTGAAAGAAGGGCTGACCGTGTTCCGCGATCAGGAATTTAGCTCGGATCTCGGCTCACGTGCAGTAAACCGTATTCAGAACGTGCGCACCATGCGTGCCGCGCAGTTTGCTGAAGACGCAAGCCCGATGGCGCACCCGATTCGCCCGGACAAAGTTATCGAAATGAATAACTTCTACACCCTGACCGTGTACGAAAAGGGTTCTGAAGTCATCCGTATGCTGCACACCTTGCTGGGTGAAGAGAATTTCCAGAAAGGCATGCAACTATACTTTGAGCGCCATGACGGCAGTGCGGCGACCTGTGATGATTTCGTGCAGGCAATGGAAGATGCGTCAAACGTTGACCTGTCGCATTTCCGCCGCTGGTACAGCCAGGCGGGGACGCCAGTGGTCACCGTGCGTGATGACTACGACCCGGAAAATGAGCTGTACCGGCTTACCATCAGCCAAACCACGCCGCCAACCGCTGAACAGCAGGAAAAGCAGCCGTTGCATATTCCATTCGACATCGAACTGTATGATAACGAAGGCAAAGTTATTCCGTTACAGAAAAATGGCCACCCGATTCATCACGTGCTGAATGTGACTCAGGCAGAGCAGACGTTTGTCTTTGATAACGTTTATTTCCAGCCGGTTCCGTCATTGCTGCGTGAATTCTCAGCACCGGTGAAACTGGAATACAAATGGAGTGACCAGCAGCTGACGTTCCTGATGCGCCATGCACGCAACGATTTTTCCCGTTGGGATGCCGCGCAAAGTCTGCTGGCGACGTACATCAAGTTGAACGTCAACCGCAGCCAACAGGGCCAGCCATTGTCGCTGCCACTGCATGTTGCCGATGCTTTCCGCGCTATTTTGCTGGATGAGAAAATTGACCCGGCACTGGCGGCAGAAATTCTGACGCTGCCATCGCAAAACGAAATTGCCGAGCTGTTCCAGAAAATTGACCCGCAGGCGATTGCTGCCGTGCATGAAGCGTTAACGCGCACGCTGGCTAACGAACTGGCCGATGAATTCCTGGCAGTTTATAACGCCAACAAGCTCGATGCTTATCGCGTAGAACATGCGGATATCGGCAAACGTGCGCTGCGTAATACTTGCCTGCGTTATCTGGCGTTTGGCGATCAACAGCTTGCCGAGCAACTGGTGCGTAAGCAGTATGAAAGTGCAGACAACATGACGGACTCTATCGCCGCATTGTCTGCTTCTGTAGCTGCACAATTGCCGTGCCGCACAGAACTACTGGCTGCGTTTGATGAGAAATGGCATCAGGACGGTCTGGTGATGGACAAATGGTTTGTGTTGCAAGCCACTAGTCCGGCGGCAGACACATTGAGTAAAGTGCGTGAATTGCTGAACCACCGTTCGTTTAGCCTCGGTAACCCGAACCGTGTTCGCTCGCTGATTGGTGCATTCGCGGCGGCTAACCCGTCAGCGTTCCACGCACTCGACGGCAGCGGCTATCAGTTTATGGTGGAAATGCTCAGCGAGCTGAACCACCGTAACCCGCAGGTGGCGTCACGTCTGATTGAGCCGTTAATTCGACTGAAACGTTATGATGAAAAACGACAGGAGATGATGCGTGCAGCGCTGGAACAGCTGAAAGGGCTGGAAAACTTGTCGGGCGATTTGTTCGAGAAGATCAGCAAGGCGTTAGCTTAAAAACCACCCTCACCCTAACCCTCTCCCTGAGGGAGAGGGGATTACCCGGTGTTCTCCCTCTGAGGGCGAGGGGATCACCTGGAGTTCTCCCTCTCCTGGGGGAGAGGGCCGGGGTGAGGGCGAACAAACTTAACCGGTGCGCACCACGCGCTCCGGTTCCTCCACAACCTGCCGCTTCATTACACGTTCTAACACCTGCGCTTCCAGTTCAGCCAGCCGCACAGAGCCGAGCTTACGTGGGCGAGGCAAATCAACCGTGAGATCCAAACCGATCTTTCCTTCTTCAATCAATAACACGCGATCCGCCATCGCAACGGCTTCGCTGACATCGTGCGTCACCAGCAACACCGTAAAGCCATGTTCCTGCCACAAAGAGACAATTAACTCCTGCATTTCGATACGCGTCAGGGCATCCAGCGCGCCCAACGGTTCGTCCAGCAATAACAGCCGTGGGCGATGAATCAGCGCCCGAGCCAGCGCCACACGCTGCTTCTGGCCGCCGGACAGGGCGGCCGGCCACTCGGTAGCGCGATTGGCAAGCCCAACCGCTTCCAGCGCTTTCGTCGCCGCGTCTTTCCAGTTTCCTTTCAGCCCCAGACCGACATTATTTATCACTGATTTCCACGGCAACAAACGCGCATCCTGGAACATTAAACGTGTTTCATCCTGGCTTTCGCGCAGTGGGGCATTTCCGGCAATCAGTGACCCGCCGTTGGGATTTTCCAACCCTGCCAGTAGTCGTAACAATGTACTTTTACCGCCGCCACTGCGCCCGACCACCGCAACAAATTGCCCGGCAGGAATATGTAATTCCAGCTCATCAAGAATTGTTTTATTGCCGTAGCGTTTGGTCACGCCGTTAAGGAGTAGGGGAGTCCCCTGGTTTAAACGTGCGGTATTCATGCGTTCTCCTCCTGTAACTGGTAAGCAGGGTGCCAGCGCAGCCAGACTCGTTCGAGTAATTGCGCGCTGATGTCAGCGAGTTTGCCGAGCAGGGCATACAAAATAATGGCGACGACAACCACATCGGTTTGCAGGAATTCACGGGCGTTCATTGCCAGATAGCCAATTCCGGAGTTTGCCGAAATCGTCTCGGCAACGATTAACGTTAGCCACATCAGGCCAAGTGCGAAACGAATGCCGACCATAATCGAAGGCAAAGCCCCTGGCAGAATCACCTGGGCAAACAGGCTAAAGCCTGACAACCCATAACTGCGGGCCATCTCCAGCAAGCCCTGGTCAATATTACGGATGCCGTGCCAGGTGTTGATGTAAATCGGGAACAGCGTGCCGAGAGCCACGAGGAAAATCTTCGCTGATTCATCAATGCCGAACCACAAAATGACCAGCGGGATTAGCGCCAGGTGCGGAACGTTACGCAGCATCTGAATCGAGCTGTCCAGCAAACGCTCCCCCCAACGCGAAAGCCCGCTAATCAGGCCGAGAACCAGGCCTAATGAGCCACCAATACTGAAACCAATCACCGCACGCCATGAACTGATCGCCAGGTGTTGCCACAATTCACCGCTGGCTGAGAGGTTCCAGAATGCAACCACCACCCCTTCCGGAGAGGGGAGGATGCGCGACGAGAGCCAGCCTGCGCTTGAGGATAGTTGCCAGATGGCGATAACCGCCACCGGCAAGACCCATGGTGCCACTCTCAGCAAAAGTTTGTGCGTTGAAGGGGTCATTGGCGGCTCCTTAGCTTTGCGCGACTTTGCGCGGGATAAAGTCATTCGCCACGACTTCGCCTTTTTCATGAATCTGGCGCGGTTGTGGGATTTGTGGAATCGTGACGTCAAGGTGCGGGAACAGCAGTTCGCCGACGCGATAAGCTTCTTCGAGGTGCGGGTAACCGGAGAAAATAAAGCTGTCGATACCCAGTGCGGCGTATTCATTAATCCGCGCCGCCACGGTTGGGCCATCTCCTACCAGCGCAGTGCCTGCGCCGCCACGCACCAGGCCGACGCCTGCCCACAAGTTTGGGCTGATCTCCAGCTTGTCGCGCTTGCCGCCGTGCAACGCCGCCATGCGGTGCTGGCCGACAGAATCAGTGCGGGCAAAAGCGGCCTGTGCTTTGGCGATGGTTTCATCATCCAATTGCGAAATCAGGCGATTGGCGGCATCCCACGCTTCTTCATTGGTTTCACGCACAATCACATGTAAGCGAATACCGAAACGTACCGTGCGGCCATGAGCCGCGGCTTTCGCACGGACTTGCTCAATTTTTTCTTTCACTAAATGTGGCGGTTCGCCCCAGGTCAGGTAGAGATCCACCTGTTCAGCAGCCAAATCCTGTGCCACATCCGAAGAACCACCAAAGTAGAGCGGTGGGCGAGGCTGCTGCACAGGCGGGAATAACAGTTTTGCCCCTTTGACCTGAATATGTTTGCCTTCGTGATCAACGGTTTCACCTTCCAGCAGGCGACGCCAGATGTGGGTAAATTCAGCTGAAGCTTCGTAACGTTCCTGATGATTGAGGAACACGCCGTCTGCGGCTAACTCTTCCGGGTCGCTACCGGTCACCAGGTTAAATAAAGCACGCCCGTTGGAAAGCCTGTCCAGCGTCGCGGCCTGGCGTGCAGCCACGGTTGGCGACGTCACGCTTGGGCGCAGTGCGACCAGAAATTTCAAACGCTGCGTTACCGGAATCATCGATGCCGCAACCAGCCAGGCGTCTTCGCAAGAACGGCCTGTCGGGATCAGTACACCAGTAAAACCGATTCTGTCTGCCGCCTGAGCAATTTGTTGCAAGTAGGCATGGTCAACCGGACGTGCTGCATCGTTACTGCCTAAGTAGTGGCCGTCACCGTGAGTCGGCAGGAACCAGAATAAGTTTAAGCTCATGATTTATCTCCTTTAGCGGGTTGCCAGATGCGGGTGCGAATATCGACTTTCTTAGGCACTAAGTGGTTGTCATAAAACAGATCTGCGGTTTGCTGTTGTTTGGCGGCAGTCTCGGCGCTGACCGGGGTAATCACCGTTGGTGGGCGATGGTCGAAATAGGTAGCAATCACGTTTTCCGGCAACCCCATGGTTTTTGCCAGTAGCGCAACGCTTGCGTCACGCTGGGTGCGAGTTAACGCGTCGGCATCACTAAAGGTTTTCAGAACGTGTTGCAGGAACGGACCGTTTTGTTCGGCATAAGGGCGTGAAGCGAGGTAGAACGAACCGGTTTGATTTAGCTCGCTGCCGTCGGTTAAGACGCGCACGCCGCCATTCAACAGTGCAGCTGAATAGTACGGGTCCCAAATTGCCCAGGCATCAACGTTGCCCTGCTGGAATGCGGCGCGCACATCAGCTGGCGTTAAATAAGCAGGCTGGACATCAGTAAATTTCAGCCCGGCTTTTTGCAGCGCTCGTAACACCAGGTTGTGGGAGCTGGAACCTTTCTGGAAAGCGATTTTATGCCCTTTAAGATCCGCCACGGTTTTCAGTGGGCTATTCTCCGGCACCAGAATCACTTCGGCTTTTGGTTTTGCCGGTTCAGAACCGACGTACATCAGGTCCGCGCCCGCAGCCTGCGCGAAGATTGGCGGAATATCTCCCGTGCTACCGAGATCGATACTACCGATGTTCAGGGCTTCGAGCATTTGTGGGCCAGCCGGAAATTCAATCCACTGGAACTTAGTATTTGGATACTCTTTTTCCAGAAGCTGGTGGCTTTTCGCCAGTACCATGCTGACCGAGCCTTTTTGATAACCAATGCGCAACTGCTCTGGCCCCGTATCTGCCGCGTGAAGCGTGGCGCTCAGGCTTAACGTTCCTGCGAGTGCAAGCCACGGCGCGGTTCGTTTCAGAAAATTAAACATGGGCAACTCCTTGCGTCTTAAAAGGGGAGGAGACAATAAAATCCCGGCGGTGCAGAGCCTGCCAGAAGGTTTCCAGCGCGTTATCGAGACGTTGTTGTAAGTTGTTGCTGAATACCGGTTTGTGCTGGTAATCCGCTATCTGGCTGTCATCAGCAAACACGCCATGTAGAATTTCCTGCGCTTTCAGCGCATTAAGGACGGGTTTCAGCGCGTAATCGACCGCCAGCATATGTGCCACTGTTCCGCCGGTAGCTAATGGCAGCACGACCTTTTTATCCAGCGCACGTTCAGGCAGCAGGTCGAGCAGGGTTTTCAGCGCGCCAGAAAAGGAAGCCTTATAAACAGGAGTCGCGATGATCACGCCATCGGCCTGCTGTAATTGTTCATTTAAAGCGAGCAGCGCAGGGCTATCAAAACGGGCGTACAGCAAATCTTCTGGCGCGAAATTCTGTAGATGCCAGTGACACACCTCGATATCCAGAGCGCTTAATTTTTCGCGGGCATATTCCAGTAGAGCACTTGAACGAGAAGGGAAGCGCGGGCTTCCGGCAAGGGTGATCACACGCATATTGTTTCCTTATAACTAATTGTTTGCTTTTAGGTAACATTGATAACAATTGAGTGTGATAGTCGCGCAGAAGTGGTAATCCACTAAATGATTTATCCGGGAATCATTTGCCAAAAACTGAATAACAAAATGGAGGGAAGAAAACGTTTGCGCTGATTCGGTCTTTTTTGTTGCAGGTCAATTCCATTCACGTCCGTTATCGTTAATAATACTGCCCCAGTTTGCATACTGGGAATTCTGGAGTGTTCATGTACTACCCCTTCGTTCGTAAAGCCCTTTTCAAGCTCGATCCCGAGCGCGCTCATGAAGTGACATTTCAGCAATTGCGTCGTGTAACAGGTACACCTCTCGAATGGCTGGTGCGGCAAAATGTGCCCTCTAAACCGGTGACCTGTATGGGTCTGACCTTTAAGAACCCACTGGGTCTTGCTGCCGGTTTAGATAAAAACGGTGAGTGTATTGATGCACTGGGTGCCATGGGCTTTGGCTCCATCGAAATTGGTACCGTCACGCCTCGCCCACAACCAGGAAATGACAAGCCGCGTATCTTCCGTCTGGTAGAAGCAGAAGGCTTGATCAACCGCATGGGTTTCAATAACCACGGCGTAGATAACCTGGTTGAGAACGTTAAAAAATCCCATTTTGATGGGGTATTGGGTATCAATATTGGCAAGAATAAAGACACGCCAGTAGAGCAGGGCAAAGATGATTATTTGATCTGTATGGATAAAATTTATCCGTATGCGGGTTATATCGCGATCAATATTTCCTCGCCAAATACCCCTGGATTACGCACGCTGCAATATGGTGAAGCGTTAGATGATCTGTTAGTGGCGATTAAAAATAAGCAACAAGCGCTTCAGGAATTGCATCATAAATATGTGCCAGTTGCCGTGAAGATCGCGCCGGATCTTTCTGAGGAAGAATTGATCCAGGTGGCTGATAGTTTAGTTCGCCATAATATTGATGGGGTCATTGCGACCAATACCACATTGGATCGTAGCCTGGTTCAGGGTATGAAATATTGTGACGAAATGGGTGGATTAAGTGGCCGTCCGGTTCAACTTAAAAGCACAGAAATTATTCGCCGCTTGTCGCAAGAATTAAATGGTCGCTTACCTATTATTGGTGTTGGCGGTATTGATTCGCTGATTGCTGCTCGCGAGAAGATGGCGGCGGGTGCCTCACTGGTGCAAATATATTCTGGATTCATATTTAAAGGCCCACCGCTGATTAAAGAAATCATCACTGGGCTGTAAACATTTTTCCTTTCAGACAACCGGGGCTTTATTTTCAGCCCTGGTTGTTTTATATTCCACCACTGTTGCTAAATTATACATATTGGTCTTTTATTAAATGTGTTCATTAACGAAGCGGCGATAAGGATGTTTTAAATCGTGGGAATAAACGAAAGGGCAAATAGTTATGCGGATAAAACCGGACGATAATTGGCGTTGGTATTTTGATGAAGAGCATGATCGTATGATGCTCGATTTAGCCAATGGTATGCTATTCCGTTCACGGTTCCCTCGTAAAATGCTCACACCAGATGCCTTTGAAAACACAGGCTTTTGTGTAGATGATGCCGCTCTTTTCTTCACCTTCGAAGAAAAATGTCGCGACCTTATTTTAAGTAAAGATCAGCGTGCTGAACTGGTATTAAATGCGCTGGTAGCGATTCGTTATTTGAAACCACAAATGCCAAAAAGCTGGCACTTTATCTCTCATGGCGAATGTTGGCAGCCGGTCCCTGGCGACGCGGCTTGTGTCTGTTTGAGTGATGATATGCAGCAAGTGAATCTGCTGGTGGTCGAAACGGGCAACAATGCCGCACTCTGTTTACTCGCCCAACCGGGTTTACAACTGGCAGGCCGCACTATGCAACTTGGCGATGCGATTAAAGTGATGAATGACAGATTAAGGCCGCAACCTTTGGGCAACGACCTCAGTCTCGATCAAGCTGTTTAATTTCCCGCTAATTCCACATCGCCCGCAGGAATACAACTACAACACAGGATTGTGCCATCGTCATTGATTGCGCTTTTCTTCAACGCCTTGACTTCCCCGCTGACTAATTTAATTCGGCAACTGCCGCAAATTCCGGCCCGGCAAGAATAGGGCACACGGATACCTTGTTGTTCTAGCTGCTCAAGTAACACTTGCTGATTGTTGCCGCGGAATTGTTGGCCCTGCCAGTCAATTGCCACATTGCTTTCTTGCTGCTCAAAAGGTTCTGGCTCTTCTTCGGTGGCCCCTGCGCCATAAGCTTTTGCTGGTTTGGTCGCCAGCACTTCCAGCTCATCGCCCACTCGAATAATGCCGCTATTGCGGGCAATTAAATTCTGGCCGAAATCGACGTCGCCATTATCTTGAGCGGTGCGGAATTGTTGCAGCGTTACCAGGGGTTCGCCGCCAGGATGTTTACGGCCACGCTCTGGACTGACGGTGGTGAAAATACAACGGCTACAAGGTTTCGCGACATCAAACGTCACACCACCAATACGCACCACTTTCCAGCTATCTTCAGCCCAGGCTTGTGCGCCAGTGACCACGATATTTGGGCGGAATTGCGCCATTTTGACGCTTGCCCGGCAGCGGTTTTGTAAATCACGTAACGAAGCTTCGTTAACCAGCAGGAATGGATAACCGTCGGCAAATGACAGTGGTACCTCTTGATGACGTTTCACGCGACGGGTCAACGTTTCGCCCAGCCAGCGCAACTGCACCGGGCGCGAAAAGAATCCGCTCAACCACTGGTTAATTTCATCCGGCGCTATCCGTGCTGTGAAATGATTACCCCACACTTCGGTCGGTTCGGCCTGAGGTTGAAAATCAGCAAAACGCACGCTGGCAGAACTGCCGTCGGGTGCGCTCAGAAATAAGCCATCGTGGGTAATGGCCGGGGTGAAAAGCACCATTTGCGGGAACTGACGCGCGGTAATAAAAGTGCCGTCAGATTCGGTGACCATAAAAATGCGGTCAAAGGCTAAACCGCTGCTGCTTGCCTGAGCATGCGAGAGGGCAAGACCGCGCATCGATTTCACCGGGTGAATATAGAGTTGGGATAGGGTGATCATTGCGCTCCCTCGGCATAAACGAATAAATAAACAATATAAGAGGCCAACTTTATGACATGCGTGGCAGATTGGCTATAATGCGCCACAATTTTCTTTTTATACCTGATTAAGTGACGATATGAATTCTCTGTTTGCCAGTACGGCGCGTGGGCTTGAAGAGCTATTAAAAACTGAACTGGAGGGCCTTGGTGCGCAAGCATGCCAGGTGGTTCAGGGCGGCGTACATTACCAGGGGGACTCACGTCTGCTCTATCAAAGCTTGATGTGGAGCCGCCTTGCGTCCCGCATTTTGCTGCCTTTAAACGAATGCAGTGTTTACAGCGATCTCGATTTGTATCTTGGCGTACAGACCATCGACTGGCCTGCGCTGTTTGGCCCGGATGCGACCTTCGCGGTGCATTTCAGCGGCCTGAACGAGGTTATCCGTAATAGCCAGTACGGCGCGTTAAAAGTGAAGGATGCCATCGTCGACTCCTTTACCCGCAAAAACTTGCCGCGTCCGAATGTCGAACGCGAGCAACCTGACTTGCGCATTAACGTCTGGCTGAATAAAGACACCGCCAGCATCGCGCTGGATTTGAGCGGTGAAGGCCTACATCAGCGCGGTTACCGCGACAGCACCGGTGCTGCTCCTATTAAAGAAACGTTGGCATCCGCCATTGTGATGCGCTCAGGTTGGCAGCCGGGTACGCCGCTGCTCGATCCAATGTGTGGTTCCGGTACGTTGCTGATTGAAGCGGCAATGATCGCCACCGATCGTGCACCTGGTTTGCATCGCAAACATTGGGGCTTCCTCGGCTGGGCAAATCACGATGTGGAGCTGTGGAAAGAAATTACCACCGAAGCACAGGTTCGTGCGCGTAAAGGCCTTGGCGAATACACATCACGTTTCTTCGGTTCAGATAACGACTCAAGGGTGATTGAACGCGCTCGCGCTAACTCCCGTCGTGCAGGTCTGGCCGATATCATCAGCTACGAAGTGAAAGACGTCGCTAAACTGACTAACCCGCTGCCGGAAGGGCCTGTGGGGACGGTGATCAGCAACCCGCCTTACGGCGAACGTCTGGATAGCGAGCCTGCGCTGATTGCCTTGCACAGCCTGCTGGGCCGTAACATGAAGAACCATTTCGGTGGCTGGAATTTATCACTGTTCAGTGCTTCCCCAGATTTGCTCAGCTGCCTGCAATTGCGTGCTGAACGCCAGTTTAAAGCGAAGAATGGCCCGCTGGACTGTGTGCAGAAAAATTACCAGTTATCGGAAAACAGCACAGGTGCGGCATCAGGCCAGATTGCTGATGATTACGCGAACCGTCTGCGCAAAAACGTCAAAAAACTTGATAAATGGGCGCGTCAGGAAGGCATTGAATGCTACCGAATTTACGATGCTGACCTGCCGGAATATAATGTCGCCGTTGACCGTTATGGCGAGTGGGTGGTGGTGCAGGAATATGCGCCACCGAAAACCGTTGATGCGAATAAAGCGCGCCAGCGTCTGTTTGACGTCATTGCAGCAACGCTCGCGGTGCTGGAATTACCATCTAATCGTCTGATTCTGAAAACCCGTGAACGTCAGAAAGGGAAAAGCCAATATCAGAAAATGGATGAGAAGGGTGACTTCATGGAAGTGAGTGAATATAACGCTCGCCTGTGGGTTAACCTGACTGACTATCTCGATACTGGTTTATTCCTCGACCACCGTATTGCACGCCATATGTTGGGTAAAATGAGCAAAGGGAAAGACTTCCTTAACCTCTTTGCTTATACCGGCAGTGCAACGGTTCACGCAGGCTTAGGCGGCGCTAAAACCACGACTACCGTAGATATGTCGCGTACTTATCTGGAGTGGGCTGAGCGTAACTTACGTCTCAATGGTTTGAGCGGTCGCGCTCACCGCCTGATTCAGGCTGATTGCCTGGGCTGGTTGCGTGAAACCGATGAACAGTTTGATCTGATTTTTATCGATCCACCAACGTTCTCAAACTCAAAACGTATGGAAGAATCTTTTGATGTCCAGCGTGATCATCTGGTGCTGATGAAAGACCTTAAGCGCCTGTTGCGCCAGGGCGGCACCATTATGTTCTCCAACAATAAACGTGGCTTCAAAATGGACTTTGATGGGCTAGCGAACCTGGGTCTGAACGCTCAGGAAATCACGCAGAAAACCCAGTCGCAAGACTTTGCCCGTAATCGCCAAATTCATAACTGCTGGCTCGTGACTCACGTAGCCAAGGATTAATTGTCATGTCATTAATTAGTATGCACGGTGCCTGGTTGTCGTTTAGCGACGCACCGTTATTAGATAACACCGAACTCCATATTGAAGAAAACGAACGCGTCTGTCTGGTTGGCCGTAACGGCGCAGGCAAATCCACGCTGATGAAGATCCTGAATCGTGAAGTTCCGTTGGATGACGGGCGCATGATTTACGAACAAGATCTGATCGTGGCGCGTTTGCAGCAAGATCCGCCGCGTAATGTCGCGGGAACGGTTTACGATTTCGTTGCTGAAGGCGTCGAAGAGCAGGCCGTGCATCTTAAGGCTTATCACGATATTTCTCATAAAGTGATGACCGATCCAAGCGACAAAAATCTCAATGAGATGGCGCGCATTCAGGAAATCCTCGATAACCAGAATCTCTGGCAGCTTGAAAGCCGTATCAATGAAGTGCTGCTGCAATTAGGCCTGGATGCCGATACCGAACTGTCTGCGTTGTCTGGCGGCTGGTTGCGTAAAGCCGCATTGGGCCGCGCGTTGGTGAGTTCTCCGCGCGTGCTGTTGCTTGATGAACCGACTAACCACCTGGATATTGAAGCGATTGACTGGCTGGAAGGCTTCCTGAAAGAGTTCCAGGGCAGCATCGTGTTTATCTCCCACGACCGTTCATTCATCCGCAATATGGCTACCCGTATTGTCGATCTTGATCGTGGCAAACTGGTTTCCTATCCTGGCGATTACGATCAGTATTTGCTGGCAAAAGAAGAAGCGTTGCGCGTTGAAGATCTGCAAAACGCTGAATTCGATCGCAAACTGGCGCAGGAAGAGGTCTGGATTCGTCAGGGCATTAAAGCGCGCCGTACCCGTAACGAAGGCCGTGTTCGTGCCTTGAAAGCGATGCGTAACGAACGCAGCGCACGCCGTGAAGTGCTGGGTAGCGCCAAAATGCAGGTCGAAGAAGCCGCTCGCTCCGGCAAAATCGTCTTTGAGATGGAAGATGTTTGCTACGCGATTGCTGAACGTGCTCTGGTTAAAGACTTCTCTGCTCAGGTTCAACGTAGCGATAAAATCGCGCTGGTGGGGCCAAACGGCTGCGGTAAAACCACACTGCTGAAACTGATGTTAGATCAGTTGCAAGCGGATAGCGGTCGCGTACATTGCGGTACCAAGCTGGAAGTGGCCTACTTCGACCAGCACCGTGCTGAGCTTGATCCGGACCGCACCGTGATGGATAACCTCGCGGAAGGTAAGCAAGAAGTGATGGTGAACGGTAAACCGCGCCATGTGCTGGGTTATTTGCAGGACTTCTTGTTCCATCCAAAACGTGCAATGACGCCAGTGCGTGCGTTATCTGGCGGTGAGCGTAACCGCTTATTGCTGGCTCGTTTATTCCTGAAACCAAGTAACTTATTGATTCTCGATGAACCGACCAACGATCTGGATGTCGAAACGCTCGAATTGCTCGAAGAGTTGATTGACGGCTATCAAGGCACCGTGATGTTGGTCAGCCACGATCGTCAATTCGTCGACAACACCGTGACCGAATGCTGGATTTTCGAAGGCGAAGGAAAAATTGGTCGCTATGTTGGGGGCTACCATGATGCGAAGGGCCAACAGGCTTCTGCTCATTCTTTGCGCCAGTCTGTGGCAGATAAAGCGCAAAACACCGTAGCTGCGAAAGTGGAAGTTGTTAAACGCGCAAGTAGCAAGCTAAGCTATAACCTGCAGCGTGAACTAGAGCAATTACCACAACGTCTTGAACAACTTGAGGCCGAACTGGAAGCGATTCAAGCGAAGGTCGGAGACCCTGAGTTTTTTAATCAGCCGCATGACGTCACGCAAAAAACCTTGAGCGACCTTTCTACAGCAGAAAAAGCACTGGAAGAGGCTTTTGAACGCTGGGAATATCTTGAAGCTCTGAAAAACGGCGCGTAACTCAAGGAGACACGATATGTGTGCCACGCATCACCATCGTTCACACATATTGTGTTCGCAATGCGACTTACTGGTCGCTCTGCCTGAATTAGACGACGGCCATAAGGCCGTCTGTCCTCGTTGTGGAACCACGTTGCAGACTCAGTGGTCCTCAGCGCGACAACGCCCTACAGCTTATTCGCTGGCAGCTCTGTTTATGTTGCTACTGGCGAATCTATTTCCTTTTATTAGCATGAAAGTTGCCGGTATCAGCAGCGAAGTGTCGCTGCTTGAAATTCCTGGCGTGTTATTTAATGAAGATTACGCAAGCCTTGGCATGTTCTTCATGGCTTTTGTGCAAGCGGTGCCCGTGCTCTGTCTGATCACCATTTTGTTACTGGTTAACCAGGTGGCGATGCCCCTTGCGCTTAAAAAGTGGCTGGCTCGATTCTTCTTTCATTTAAAATCCTGGGGAATGGCGGAAATCTTTCTTGCTGGCATCCTGGTGAGTTTCGTCAAACTGATGGCTTATGGTGACATTGGCGTAGGAAGCAGCTTTATTCCCTGGTGTTTGTTTTGTGTGTTGCAGTTACGCGCTTTCCAGTGCGTGGACCGGCGCTGGCTATGGGATGATATTGCCCCTGAACCGGTCATTGCGGCACCGCTGAAAGTCGGTGTATCAGGCATTCGCCAGGGGCTGCGCTCATGCCCGTGCTGTACCGCAATCGTCCCTGAAGATCAGGAAATTTGCCCGCGTTGTGAAACCAAGGGTTATGTGCGTCGTCGCCATAGTTTGCAATGGACAGTCGCTCTGTTGCTGACTTCAATTATGCTTTATCTACCTGCGAACATATTACCCATCATGATTACCGAAGTACTGGGCAGCAAAATTCCCTCAACGATTATTGCCGGGGTAATTTTGTTGTGGAGTGAAGGTTCTTATCCGGTGGCCGCGGTGATTTTCATCGCCAGTATTTTGGTTCCAACACTCAAAATGTTAGCCATTGCATGGCTATGTTGGGATGCAAAAGGTCACGGGCAGCGTGACAGTGAAAGAATGCACTTGATCTACGAAGTGGTCGAGTTTGTTGGACGCTGGTCAATGATAGACGTATTCGTCATTGCAGTTTTATCGGCGCTGGTGCGCATGGGAGGATTGATGAGTATCTACCCGGCAATTGGTGCCGTTATGTTTGCATTAGTAGTTATTTTGACAATGTTTGCAGCGATGACCTTTGACCCTCGCTTGTCCTGGGATCGCGCACCGGATTCAACTTACGAGGAGTCTTCTGAGCATGGAAAATAAAAGCGGGGAAGCAAAAGTTACCAAGGTCAAAAACTGGTCCCCAGTGTGGATTTTCCCTATCGTCACCGTACTTATTGGCGCATGGATCTTGTTCTATCACTATAGCCATCAGGGACCGGTCGTTACGCTAATTACCACCAATGCCGAGGGTATTGAAGGCGGGAAAACTACCATCAAAAGCCGAAGCGTGAATGTTGGCGTGGTGGAAAGTGCGGTGTTGTCAGATGACTTACTGCACGTCGAAATCACTGCACGTCTGAATTCCGGGATGGAAAAACTGCTGCATAAAGATTCGGCGTTTTGGGTGGTGAAACCGCAGGTCGGGCGTGAAGGTATTTCAGGGCTTGGAACTTTGCTTTCCGGCGCTTATATCGAGCTGCAACCGGGTACTAAAGGGGGAAAAAGCAGTAAGTATGACTTGCTGGATGCACCGCCTCTGGCCCCACCTGATGCGAAGGGTATCCGCATTACGCTTGAGAGTAATAAGGCAGGGCAGCTTGCACCGGGCGATCCGGTACTGTTCCGCGGTTATCGCGTTGGGTCAGTGGAAACCAGTACTTTTGATGCGGCAAAACGTAGCATCAAATATCAACTCTTTATTAGTGCGCCTAACGATCGCCTGGTCACCACCAATGTACGTTTCTGGAAAGACAGCGGTATTGCCGTTGATATGTCTTCCCAGGGGATGCGTGTGGAAATGGGCTCGCTTACCACGCTGTTTAGCGGCGGTGTGAGTTTTGATGTGCCAGAAGGTTGGGAGCTTGGCAAGGCCGCCGCACCTGGTAGCGAATACAAGCTATTTGACGACCAGAAAAGCACCCAGGATTCCTTGTATACCGATCACATTGATTACCTGATGTTCTTCAAAGATTCCGTCCGTGGCTTACAGCCAGGTGCACCTGTTGAGTTCCGTGGCATTCGTCTGGGAACCGTGGCGAAGGTGCCATTCTTTACCGCAGGTATGCGTCAGAAAATTAATGATGACTTCCGTATTCCGGTATTAATCCGCCTTGAGCCTGAACGTTTACAAAATCTCGTCGGTGATGATGTCCGAATTGAGGACAATATGGCATCGCTGATTAAACGCGGTTTGCGGGCCACGATGAAAACCGGCAGCCTGGTGACTGGCGCTCTGTTTATCGATCTTGATTTCAACCCTAAAGCTCCGCCGGTGACCGATTTGCCGACCTTTGATGGGTATCCAATCATTCCAACGATGAGCGGTGGTTTGGCGCAAATTCAACAACGTTTGCTGGAGACACTGGATAAGATTAATAACTTGCCATTGAATCCAATGATTGAAGAGACAACCAACTCGCTTGCTGAAAGCCAACGAACCATGAAGCGCTTGCAGCAGACGCTGGATAATCTGAATAAGATTACGTCGAATAAATCAATGCAATCGTTGCCTGAAGATATGCAGACAACGCTACGTGAGCTCAATCGCAGCATGCAGGGCTTCCAGCCAGGTTCTGCGGCTTACAACAAGATGGTGGCCGATATGCAGCGTCTTGATCAGGTGCTGCGCGAACTGCAACCTGTGTTGCGCACGTTGAACGATAAGAGCAATTCGCTGATCTTTGAAGCGAAGGATAAAAAAGATCCCCAGCCGAAGAGGGCACAATAATGAAAAAATGGCTTCCGATAGTTGCAGCTCTTGTTTTGACGGCCTGTAGCAGCGATCCGGGAAAGACGTATTATCAGCTACCTCAAAGCTCAACGCCTGCTATGCAGGCTGTGAGCCAGTCTGGCAGCCGTTTATTATGGGTGGAGCAAGTTGCGGTTCCTGACTACCTCGCCGGTAACGGCGTGGTTTATCAGACCAGCGATGTGCAATATGTGATTGCGACCAACAATTTGTGGGCAAGCCCGTTAGACCAGCAACTACGTAATACTCTGGTCAGTAATCTGAGCAGCGCATTGCCAGGTTGGGTGGTGGCTTCACAACCGCTCGGTAGCGTTCAGGATACGTTGAGTGTCAACGTGACGGGTTTCCACGGCCGTTATGATGGCAAGGTCATTGTGAGCGGTGAATGGTTGCTTAACCACGAAGGGCAGTTGACTAAACGGCCATTTCATCTTGAGTTAAAACAGCAAGCTGATGGTTATGATGCGATGGTGAAAACTTTAGCTCAGGCCTGGCAACAAGAAGCGCAAAGTATTGCCGGTCAGTTAACACGCATTAATTAATCACTTCAGTAGCACAAAAAAGCTGCGCCATTCGCTATCAACGCGGGCGCAGCTTTTCTTTTGGCATGAGCTCGTTACCAGTCATTGTTCACACTTTTTTCTCAAATCGCATCACATGTAGCTCACAAATATGACATTGGCGTGAATTTTGCGCATTGACGGTGGCGTGTTTTGGAGGTATTCGTTATATGTGGTTGCACGTTTTGTGGCCACTGTTTTCTTTCCACCAGATTAAAGAAATGAGGGAAACGAGGCATGAAGAGACAAAAACGAGATCGCCTGGAACGGGCTCATCAGCGTGGTTATCAAGCAGGTATCGTCGGACGCTCCAAAGAGATGTGTCCTTATCAGACACTGAATCAGAGGTCGTACTGGATGGGAGGCTGGCGAGAAGCCATGGAAGACAGGGCGGTTACCGCGTAATCACTGTCTCTTTAGAAAAAGAAACCTCCGCACAGCGGAGGTTTCGCGTTTATACCCGTCATCTTTCAAGCCGCAGGGGTGTTGGCTGCAACTTGAATGCTAACGGGTATAGAGGGCTAGAAAGCAGTGGTATCTTTGAACAGACCCACTTTCAGATCGGTAGCGGTGTAAATGACACGGCCATCAACCAGTACTTCACCATCTGCCAGGCCCATGATCAGGCGGCGATTGATGACGCGTTTGAAATGAATACGATAGGTAACTTTCTTCGCAGTTGGCAGAATCTGACCCGCGAGTTTAACTTCACCCACACCCAGAGCACGACCTTTACCTTCACCACCGAGCCAGCCCAGGTAGAAACCGACCAGCTGCCACATCGCATCAAGGCCCAGACAACCAGGCATTACCGGATCGCCGATAAAGTGGCAGCCAAAGAACCACAGATCAGGATTAATATCTAATTCTGCTTCAACGTAACCTTTATCGAAGTTACCACCGTCTTCGGTCATCTTGACCACGCGGTCCATCATCAGCATGGATGGCGCAGGTAACCGTGGGCCTTCAGCGCCAAACAGTTCTCCACGACCAGAGGCAAGAAGATCTTCTTTTGTATAGGATTCGCGTTTATCTACCATGTTTACAGTAAGCCTTTTTATAATGAAGCACGCATGTTAGCTAACACGTGTACGCTCAACAAGTCCGATCAGTTTGGTGTGAACCAGTTGAGCCAACGCAGTGGCCATGGATAACGGTGCCGAATATCTTGCGCCGATGCCTGAGCTATCCGCTCTTGTACCGCACGCATGAGCGTATTTTGCCCCTCACCATCCCAGGGCAGATTTGTTAATAATGGTAGCGCATCAGTGACATCGTCGATGGCCCAAATCGTGAATTGTCCTTGCTCCACAGCATCCAGAACATCCTGGTGCATGCACAGGTGACGAATGTTGGACAGTGGGATTATCACGCCTTGCTTGCCGGTGAACTCACGTTCCTGGCAGATGCGGAAGAAACCTTCAATCTTCTCATTTAGGCCTCCAACCGGTTGTACGCGCCCGAACTGGTCGACTGAACCGGTTACTGCGATGTGCTGATAAATTGGCACATTCGCCAGCGCACTGATTAATGCGCACAGTTCCGCCATTGAGGCGCTGTCACCATCAACTTCACTATATGACTGTTCAAAAGTCAGAGATGCAGAGAAGGGGATTTGCTGATCGAGCTGCAATTCAGACATCAAAAATGCCTGCATGATCATCATGCCTTTCGCATGAATATTGCCACCCAATTCCGCTTTGCGCTCAACGTCAGTGAATTCACCATCACCCACATGAACGACGCAACTAATTCGAGAAGGCTCACCGAATGCGCGTGGATGACCCGGGAATTCTATCACTGACAATGCGTTAATTTGGCCAACCATCTCACCTTCGGTTTCAATCAGGATTTGCTCAAGCAGAATTTCATCCTGCATGCGCTCAGCCAGATAACCTTCACGCCATTCACGCTGCGCCAGCATTTGTGTCAGTTCAGCTGCGCTGAAGGTTTCGTCTTCCGTAAATGAGGCGACTTCGCGCAGTTGGCGGCCTATCCACGATGGACATAGCGGCAGTGTTTCCTGGTCACCCGTGTAGCGTACAGCTTCACGGATAAATGTAGTCCAGGCATCCGTTGCAGGTGCGGGTAGCGATTTAGATTTCGCAACGGCGTAAATCCACTGACACCACAATGCCATATCATCGGCGGAAGTAATTTGCAGGTTTTCTTCAAATTCGCTGTAGATTGCGCAGGTCGCCAGCTCTGGTTCCATATCCTGGAAGTCAGCCAGAGATTCACGTTCACCCACCAGGACCAATTTCAGGCTCAAGGGTAACGACGGGATGCTAACAGGCAACGGCCGTGTTTCGTCAGGTGAAATCCAGTCAAAACGGCCCTGAATGACCATCTGCTTCAGACGTAGCCATAGCAACGGTTGTGCTAACACACTACGCAACGACAGCACCAGAATGCCACCGTTTGCCTGGTGAACTAAACCCGGAGTCAGTGTGATTTCCCCGGCAAACTGGCGAACACAGCCAAATAATTGCTCAGCTTCAATCCAGTCAGCTACGACGACCTCGGATTGACCAGCAAAATTGTCTTCAGCAGATTCAGCCGGGCGTAACGTGATACGCGAGCCTTCGATCAGATAATGTCCGCCGGTCAGTGTGATATCCGGAGACCAGCATTCGCGCGCTGCGTTAGCAATAAGATTAAGGTATTCGGCTTCTTCAGCGGCTTTTACCAGCATCAGATCGGCCGAGGCTACCGGTTGGCTGAGCTGCATCAGTCCATAAGTCAGACGAGGTTGCACAGCGGAGAAAGGGGCAGTTTCGGAATCATAAGGCTGTGCGAAAATTTCCTGATAACTTTCGGTATCAGGTACAAGAGCACGCCATTCAAGTCGATTAGTCGTCAAAGTCGCTATTTATTAATTAGATGTCAAAGGCGCGATTATACAAGAATAGGCGAAGCAGCACACGGTTTATGCGGAGCGGCAAGTTTACTTAGCTCACAGCTTTCATTTTTCAGGTAAGCGAAAATAAAAAAAACTGTTATTCTGAAATGAGTTACACGGTCACACTGAGACAACAATGAAATATCAACAGTTGGAAAATCTCGAGAGCGGCTGGAAGTGGAAGTATCTGGTTAAAAAACACCGTGAAGGCGAGCTTATCACGCGTTATATCGAGGCGAGTGCTGCGAAAGAAGCCGTTGATGAACTGCTACGCTTAGAAAATGAGCCTGTGCACGTGTTGAGCTGGATAGAGCAGCATATGAATCCAGAACTCCGCAACCGCATGAAACAAACTATCCGCGCACGTCGTAAACGGCACTTTAATGCCGAACATCAACATACGCGTAAAAAGTCCATCGACCTTGAGTATCTGGTCTGGCAGCGGTTAGCAGGGCTTGCTCATCGGCGAGGGTGCACTCTCTCAGAAACTATTGTGCAATTGATTGAAGATGCTGAGCGTAAAGAACAATACGCCAATCAGATGTCTTCTTTGAAACAAGATCTTCAGGCAATGCTCGGTAAATAATAGAGCGCAGTTGAGTTGATGCAGTGATTCATTTTGCTTTTCTGTTCCAGAACATTAAAAACAAAAAACCCCGCCGAAGCGGGGTTTTTTTATAACGGTAACTTATGCCGCAGGCTGAGTTACAACGTCTTTGATACCTTTAACTTCGATCTCTACGCGACGATCTGGAGCCAGGCAATCAATCAGTTTAGCTTTAGGAGCTACGTTATCACAGGTGCTGCCAGTAACTGGGTTAGATTCGCCCATACCGCGTGGGGAGATCTTGTTAGCTGGGATACCTTTAGAGATCAGGTAATCAACAACAGACTGTGCACGTTTGTCAGACAGTTTCTGGTTGTACTGGTCTGAACCGATACGGTCGGTGAAGCCCAGAACTACAACAGAACCATCTTTCGGGTCGAGGTTGCTCAACTGAGTATACAGTTGATCCAGTGCCTGCTGACCTTCTGGTTTCAGAGTTGCTTTGTTGAAGTTGAACAGAACATCAGACTTCAGAGTGAAGTGCTTAGTCTGTACTTCTGGAGCTGGAGCTGGAGCCGGAGCTACAACTGGAGCTGCATCATACTGGCCGAAACGGTAAGAAACACCCAGGCTCAGCATGCCGTTGTCTGGACGAGTACCAACGGTTTGCGCATCACCGATGTTGCTAACCCACTGGTAATCCAGGCGAGTTGCGATATCACGGGTGATTGCGTACTCAAGACCAACTGCTGCCAGCGGGGAAACGCCAGTGTCGTGTTCGCTGCGGGTAACGCCAGTAGAAGCGTAGTTACCTTTAGCGTCTGCACGCCATACCATACCACCCAGACGAGTGTAGATATCCAGATCGTCGTTGATTGGGTAGCTCAGTTTAGCAGCCAGTTGAACGCCTTGCGCTTTGAAAGCACCGTTATCAACGCTGCCCTTGTAAGGCATACGACCTAACCAGTCGTAACCCATTTCGAAACCAACGTACGGGTTAACCTGGTAACCACCGAATGCACCAGCACCCAGTTGGCTGCTGTGAGTTGGGCCATTGTTGTTCTGGAAACCGTTTCCGTAGAAACCGGTGTCGTGGAACTGGGACCAACCCAACTTACCACCTGCATACCAGGTGTTATCTTTCGGTGCGGCCTGCGCTACGGTAGCGAAGCCAGCCAGTGCCACTGCAATCGCGATAGCTGTCTTTTTCATTTTTTGCGCCTCATTATCATCCAAAAAGGCCATGAGCTTTAAAATCGCTCTAAAGCCCAGGGTTAAATCCTTCGCCCGAGTTTATGCTCACTTGTTACTCTACCGATCAATCGGTGTTATGGAAGAGCAACCCTGGCGAGCTAAAGTCTACAACGTAGTTGAAAACTTACAAGTGTGAAGTCCCTCAGGCATATGAAAAAAAACGATTTGAGTACACACTTTTTAACAACTTTGCGCGAAAAATAGGCTTCTTAAAACTGGCGGAATGCCGCCTGGAGCGGCTTGCAGCGGGGATTCTTCATAATTCACAATGAATTGTCAGCAGAGAAGAAAAAGTTCCAGGATTTCTCTTAAATTTACTTAATGATACAAACTAGAATGAATTTTTAGACCACTTCGTGGTCGACATCCTGTTTTTGAGGTACGAGTTGGACGCATAATAAAGCCAATTGCCTTACCCATTTCAGCTGCTGATGATAGCTGAAAATGCTCTTCGTCGGTCAATTCTTCCGGTAACCAACCAATAACAACACTGTAATTTCCTGTCTGCAATGCTTTTACCATAGCATCTACGGTAAAAAGTGGATCTAACTGGCTTACCTGCATCACTTTTGTCAGCGGAAGACCAGCTGACTGCACCCACTGACGACTCAATTTCTGTTGTGGCGTTAACCACAACTGCCAGCGAGATTGCTGACCAAGCTGTTGCAGCAAGGGCAGCAACACTAACTGTGTAATCCAGGGCTGATCTTCGCTGTAGATCACTTCACTGATCAACCCTTTAATGTTGTTACCTGCTGATGACTGAGCCAATGAAGGCGCAGAACCTGGAACAGTGGCAACGTGAGTTAGAACGTTATGTGATTGCATAGTTAATCCCGCCTGATGGGTTACTGTATGAATATACAGTAATGCCAGTTCGGACAAAGATCAATCTAAATTTCGGAAAGCATATCGCAATTTCGACATGTAAATCTGCGGAAAGTAAGAATGTGATTGCCGTCGCTCATCATGTTACCTATTTTCATATTACTGGATGCAGTTACACATTGTGATGATATGTTATGGATTGATATTTAAGGATATATTCATGAAGAACCGGTCTTATGCAAGGATTCATCAATCAAAAGAATATCTAGCGCCATTAGGTGATATAAATTATCGCTCGCTATTTGGTGGCTATAGTTTGACCGTCGAAAATGTGGTGTTTGCCATGGTTTCTGAGGGAGAATTGTATCTACGTGCCTGCGAACAATCGGAAGTTTACTTTGTTGCAAGAGCGTCAGAGTCTCTGGTTTATAACAAACGTGGACGAGCCATTGCGCTCAATTATTATCATGTCGATGAAGGACTGTGGCGTGATCGGCAAAAGCTGTTGCAGCTTTCAACCGATGCATTGTTTAGCGCTCGCCGTGAGAAATCTCGCCTGAAGGCGCAACAACGTCTCAAAGATTTACCTAATTTAACTCACAGCCTGGAAATGATGTTGTGGGAAGTCGGGATTGCTGACGTGCGCACCCTTCATGCTTATGGTGCAAAACGGTCGTGGATAAAACTGAGACATTTGAAGAAAGGGCTAGGGGTACAAGTCTTGTTGGCTTTAGCAGGGGCTATTTGTGGTGTTCATGAAGCCGCACTCCCGGCGGCAACGCGCCGGGAGTTGGTCGAGTGGGGGCATCTTTACGCGCAACGACACACCCGTTAAGTATGTTGCTGCGACACAAGTTGTTGGAGACGTGATATTTCTGGTAATAGCGCAACCAGCAGGCCAATTTGTTGAAGCACTAACGGCTCTTTGCTATCCGACTGTGGCTCAAGCGAGGTTATACGCTCAGTAAGCCCATGCAGCGCCTTGTGCACCCGTGCTTCATCGGCAGGCAAATGATGAAGGGCATCATCGACATAACACACCGCATCATCAAGCAGCAGTAAAATATCTTCGTTGGTCAGTTGTTCGCGGTGCGCACCTAACGCTGAAATATAGCTGTTAAATGTGTGATTTAGGCATAGCAAACGAAATGCAGTCTCTTGCATCTCTCGCGAAACGCGCGGCTCAGATGACATGTTGGACACCACAGATGCCAGTTCTGCATCTTTGTTATGTGCATCCCGGCGCGCGATTCGATATTCAACACGATTATCCCGGCCTTGATGGTATTGCTCAAGAATCGCATCCAGATAGCGGCAGTTCGCATTAAATGCGCGCTCAACAACCAATGGTAGCCGACGGAAACGCCAGTCCGGCCAGATGAAACTCACCGCAGCCCAGGCGATAGCACATCCCAGCAGCGTATCGAAGATACGAGGCATAGCGACTTCAAACCCTTCACCCAGCAAGTTGAAACACAACAACACCAGTAACGTGATAAACATGGTGGCATGTGCATATTGCACATTGCGAAAGGCAAAAAAGAGCACGCCAGTAATCACGATTAAGACAAGCTGGCCTTCAATTGACGGTACAAAGTACAACACCGGTAGCCCTATCGCCACACCCACTAAAGTGCCGATGATACGCAATGCTAAACGTCGACGAGTGGCATTGTAGTTAGGCTGGCAGACAAACAGGCTGGTCAGCAAGATCCAATACCCATGTTTTAGCCCGGTAAACTGTATGAATGCGTAGCCGACGCAAAGCACTACCGACATACGAACCGCATGGCGAAATAACGCTGACTCCGGTGTTAAGTTGCGTTTCAGACGCTGCCAGACATCGCCAAAGCCGGTAATGCGATCATCCGCAAGGCGGTTTTCGATATCACTGTGTGGTGCGGCAAGAGCTTGCTCGGATTCAATTGTCGCTAATTGCGCATCAATGGCACGCAAATTACTCACCAGGAAGCCAAGCGCTTTTAATTCACCAGCCAGATATTGGTCGGCATTCAGTCTTTCAATCGCCGCATCAAGATGCGTAAACGCACGTTCAAAACGTGGGTCGTGTTGGTATTTCTCGCGTAATAAAATTGAGCGCGAAAGTTGCAAGCAAGCCTGGGACTGCATAGTTAGCAGTCGTTGAAAGCGGAACATAATATCGCTGTAGCGGAATTTATCGCGTAGCGCCTGGTACTGGATATGCGAAGAGCTCGCGCGCTCGTGAATGTCCTGCGCAACAAAATAGTAATGCAATGTACGACGTGTGCCGCGTTGTCCGCGATCTCCGCGTAAACGAGTCAAGAGTGAGCCTTTGGTCTGATTGAGCATCGTGACCAGTTGACTGTTGGCCATCGCAAGCTCAAGCATGGGTGCCTGGTTTTCTTCTTCAATGTCGGGGTCGAACAGCATGGCTTTGACCTCGAGATAACGTGCGAGACTTTCATAGCACCGCGCCAGGTTATCTTGAAGAGGCCGAATAGGGAAGATTAGATGCCCGGCAAGTGTCAGCACGTTGTACCAGATAGCGCCAGCCAACAGCAGTATGGGTTGTTGATACCAGTGCTCGTATAAAGAAATACCGAGCATGGTATAAATGGCGATAAGTAGCGCCCCGAAGGCAATGGTGGCGTAACGCTGGCCCAGTCCGCCCAACAGAATGAACCCGCTAGTGGAAACCATTAGCCCGATGCCAAAAAAGATTGGCCACGGGTACAACAACTCAACCGATGCTGAAGCAATAAAGAAACTAATCAAAGTAATCAGAAGATTACGCAAACGCCCGGTGAGCCGGTCATCCAGGTCTGCGAGTGCGGCGGCAACTACGCCGAGCGTTAAGGGGATAGTCAGCTTAACGTCACCCAGCCACCAGGGGAGGGCAGCAGTGCCCGTCAGTGCGATGAAAATACGCAGGTTATAGAGCCAGGTGCTGTTCCAGGTATAGCGGCGCAGAATTGGACTAAGCATTAATACTCACTATCCTTGTCTGATTTACTGGAAACGACGACGGGCGTTTGCTTCACGTGCAGCCTGCGCAGTTTCAACGGAAACCACACGGCGGCCAACCGGCCAAAGCGCGATAGCAGCAATTTTGAAATTAGCGATTCCCACAGGAATGCCGATAATAGTGACGCATTGTGCAATCCCGGTGCAGATATGCAGCACACAGAGCCACCATCCGAAAAATACCAGCCAAACAATGTTCAGCAATGTACCACCGGTATTCATGATGGCACTTTTGCTCTGCGGCTCGAGCTCATCAACATGAATGGCTTCGTTACCATACGGTACGAAAGAGAGTTTGGTTATCTCCCAGCAGGAACGAGTCAGCGGAAGCGTGAAAATAAAAATGATACTGACAAGAGTGGCCAGCAACCAGGATAGGGTAGTCAAAAAACCGCCCAGTACAAAGTTCAAGATGTTAAGGACTGTACGCATAATCACTCTTCGTTGGTATGAATGTAGACAAATGAATAACCACAACAATTGTAACGCGTTTTTACCCTGGAGCGTCATTCCTTCGGCGAGTAAACTTAACCACAACCTCTATTTTGGATCAGGCAAAGCGTAATGGAACTGAAAGCAACCTCCCTGGGCAAACATTTAGCACAACATCCCTATAATCGTGTGAGATTGCTGGCTGCTGGTGTCGAGGTAAAGGGCGAACGCCATGAATATCTTATTCCATTCAATCAGTTAATAGCCATTAATTGCAAGCGCGGCTTGGTGTGGGGGGAACTTGAGTTTGTCCTGCCTGATGACAAAGTGGTGCGTCTGCATGGGACTGAATGGAGCGAAACGCAGCGCTTTTATCATCATCTCAATGAGCTTTGGCAAAACTGGAGTGCCGAAATGAGCGAAGTTGCGGCTCAGGTTTTACGCCAGCAGCACGCTGAGATTACGCGCAGGATCCAGCAGGAAAAATGGTTCAGGCGCAGCGACATGCAGGCATTACAACAAAACGTGCGTGCTGCGTTTTCTGCATTACCTATGCCGCAAGCCCGGCTGGAAGATTTCGAAAATTGTCGTGAAATTTGGCTGCAGTGCAAAGCCTGGCTTGAACAAGGCGAGCAACGCCGACATCAACGCAATACCTCTTTCACCAATCACATGCTTGAAAAGTATGCTGATTTCTTCCAGAAAATAGAAAGCTCGCCACTGAATCCCTCTCAGGCTCGCGCCGTGGTTAATGGCGAAGATTCGTTATTAGTTCTGGCGGGAGCGGGAAGTGGAAAAACCTCTGTTCTGGTTGCTCGTGCAGGTTGGTTGCTGCAACGTGGCGAGGCCAGTGAAGATCAAATTTTATTGCTGGCATTTGGCCGCAAAGCCGCGCAGGAGATGGACGAGCGTATCGCTGAACGCCTCCAAACCGATGCGATTTCAGCCCGTACATTCCACGCATTAGCGCTGCATATTATTCAGCAAGGCAGCAAAAAGGTGCCACGTGTTAGCGAACTGGAATCTGATACTGATGCACGCCATCAATTGCTGATTGAAAGCTGGCAGCAACAATGCCGTGAGAAAAAAGCGCAGGCTAAAGGCTGGCGCGAGTGGCTGAGTGACGAGTTGCAATGGCATGTGCCGGAAGGTGAATACTGGAAGGATGAACGTTTAGCAAAACGCCTCGCCAGCCGCTTAGACAGATGGCTGGGATTAATGCGTATGCATGGGGGCTCTCAGGCTGAAATGATTGCCTCTGCGCCTGAGGATATTCGTGATGTGTTCGCTAAACGCATCAAGCTCATGGCTCCGCTATTAAAAGCCTGGAAAACGGCGCTGAAGTCCGAAGAAGCGGTCGATTTTTCAGGTCTGATTCATCAGGCTGTGAATGTGCTGGAAAAAGGGCGTTTTATTAGCCCATGGAAGCATATTTTAGTTGATGAATTTCAGGACATCTCGCCTCAGCGAGCTGCATTGCTGGCGGCACTGAGAAAACAAAACTCGCATACTTCTCTGTATGCAGTGGGCGATGACTGGCAAGCGATTTATCGTTTCAGCGGTGCAGAAATGTCGCTGACGACCGCCTTTACTCAACATTTTGGTGAGGCGGACCAGTGTGCACTGGATACCACTTACCGCTTCAATGACCGCATCGGTGAAATCGCGAATCGATTCGTGCAGCAGAACCCGCATCAACTTGCTAAACCATTAAACAGCTTATCTAAAGGTGATAAAAAAGCTGTCACATTATTAGCCGATGACCAGCTTGAAGCGTTACTCGATAAGATGAGCGGATATGTACAGCCCCAACAGCGCATTCTGGTGCTGGCGCGTTACCATCATTTACGTCCGGTAATTCTGGAAAAGGCTGCGACGCGTTGGCCAAAACTGGCCATTGATTTCATGACTATTCACGCCAGTAAAGGGCAACAAGCTGATTATGTTGTGATACTGGGATTACAGCAGGGGAAAGATGGCTTCCCGGCTGTGGCGCGCGAATCGGTCATGGAAGAGGCGTTACTGCCACAACCAGAAGATTATCCGGATGCTGAAGAACGGCGGTTACTGTATGTGGCGATGACGCGGGCCCGTCATCGTGTCTGGCTGTTATTCAACAAAAAAGAACCATCCAGTTTTGTTGATATCCTGAAACATCTTGGCGTGCCCGCTGCCAATCGGCCGTAATTACTTCAGTCGCTCAGCCAAATAACGTGCATAGTCAGGGATCAAAATTTCTACTGACTGATTAAACCCCGGCGATTGAATAATAAAATCGGCGGTGGATAAGTTGGTAGCCACAGGAATGTTCCACACCGTCGCCAGACGCAGTAATGCTTTAACATCCGGGTCGTGTGGAACGGCATTCAACGGGTCCCAGAAGAAAATTAGCACATCAATTTTCCCTTCGGAAATCAATGCGCCCACCTGTTGATCGCCGCCCATTGGGCCGCTTAGCATGGCATTGACATCCAGACCGCTGCCGCGTTGGATCAGATTCCCGGTGGTACCGGTTGCGTACAGTACATGCTGGGCAAGTACTGCCTTGTGGCGTTCAACCCATTTTAACAACGCATCTTTGCAGTGATCGTGCGCGACCAGCGCGACATGCTTCTTTTCCGCCAGGGTGCGGCTCGTTAATTCCATTGGTTAATCCTGAGTAATTAATAATGCCTACAGCTTACTGGAAGCCACTGATGCTGCAAGAGAAGGGTGGTAAAAATGCGGGAACAGAAAGGTAATTATTGCTCAGGCTTATCTTTCACCCATTGTAAGAAACGGTCACGAGTGGGTTTGTCTGCTTGTAAAAACCAGTACTTGAGACGCTGTTCGGTTAATGTTTCTGACTGAGGCGGCGGTGTATCAAGTTCGGATGTGCGCGACAGCAATGTACTATCATCAGCCATCATCGTGGCGAATCCTTTTATTGATGCGACCTTCCCAGATTTGTTGTAAAACTGGGTATCTTGCTCGTAATCAATCCCTTGTGGCGTCACTTTTACTGGCAGGATATCAACTTTCAGAGGGATGACTGTGGCACCACCGTCCAGTAACTGGAGATGCGGAGTACGGTCAAACTCATCACTCTCTTTATCATTTTCAATACGGGGTAAATTAAAATTGACCTGGCTGACTTCCTTAGTGTCGAAACTTACAACTAAAGGTGGGGATATATAAAGACGTTGTTCACGTGTGTTGGTACGAATATTCTTCTCGACGCGGAATACCAGTTGGTGCGGCCCGTTATCCAGCTCAAGACTATCAGCCCCTCTTAACAAAGAGCTTGAAACCTTTTTCCCATCAAGCACCAGCAAATCTACATCTGTGGACAAACGTAATGTTGTTGCCCGCAATTCAAGCGGCAAAAGAGAGATCCAACATATTGCGATAAAGAACACCGTTCTCATCAATTTCTCCTGCCATGGGTAAATGGGACTATCCCTTACTGAATGTATCAAAATTTTTCATAAGGACAGTTCATTAACATATAGACATATTTTCCAAAATTGCTCTACTACCTGTGTATGGGAAAGATGGTGAGTCAGTAGCGGATGGCATACACTTTTGATAACGAAGTCCCAGCGGAGAGTGTGATGAAACAGGCAGATATCGAAACTATTTTAAAAAGCACCCGAACAATTGCACTGGTGGGAGCCAGTGATAAACCAGATCGCCCAAGCTATCGGGTGATGGCATATTTGCTGGATCAAGGATACGAAGTGATTCCCGTGTCACCAAAAGTGGCCGGTAAAACGCTGTTGGGGCAGCAAGGCTATGGATCTCTTGCAGATATTCCACAGAAAGTGGATATGGTCGATGTCTTTAGAAATTCAGAGGCTGCGTGGGAAGTTGCGAGAGAAGCTATTGCTATCGGTGCAAAAACGTTGTGGATGCAGTTAGGCGTCATCAATGAGCAGGCTGCCGTGCTGGCACAGGATGCCGGTTTAAACGTGGTGATGGACAAATGCCCGGCAATCGAAATTCCTCGCTTAGGCCTGGCTAAATAATTAAAAAACCCCGCAATTGCGGGGTTTTTGCTAATTACGCAGGCGAGGTGCCTGAAGCTGTTGCCGTATCGAAGCCGCCAATTCATCCATTGACGGTTGTTCGGGATGCTCGTCTTGTGACTCCCCACTTAACTGGGCTTCAGCAAGATAGGTGTGCACTGCCTGGCCATCATCATCTTCCATTACTACATGATACCAGGGTGCACGACGGAGGGCATCATTGTCGGCCAGATCATCTTCTGCGGGTTCATCCAGAGAGTACTCTGGGTCGATATCGACCACCACTCCCAGATATCCCAGCAAAGAATGTCTTACTTGCTGGCCAATGCCGAATTTGCTGGCAATCATAGTCACCTCCTGAGAAACATTACCTGCAATTAATGTGCGGGCAACTTCCTGCTTTTCAAGTTACATGACGCGACAGGCAAACCCTTTCAGATACAACCCTTCCGGATAGGTGGCGATCACGGGGTGATCGGCGGCCTGACGGAACTGCTCTATAAATTGTACATCACGCCCGGCGTCTACGGCGGCATCGGCAATGATTTTCTGGAATAAATCTGTCGTCATTAAACCTGAGCAGGAGAACGTCATCAGAATGCCACCCGGATTCAACAACTGGATTGCCAGCATGTTGATATCTTTATAACCCCGGCAAGCGCCCATCAGCTGGTTCTTGTTTTCGACAAACTTAGGTGGGTCCATAATAATAACGTCGAACTTCTCACCCAGATCGCGGTATTTGCGCAGCAGTTTGAACACATCATCACGCACGAATTCGGCTTTGCTCAGGTCGAGTTTGTTCAGCTCAACGTTTTGCTTTGCAACATCCAGAGCATCCTGAGAGGTATCAACACTGACAACCTGCTGACATCCGCCCATCAGTGCGGAAACTGCAAAACCACCGGTATAAGAGAAGCAGTTCAACACACGCTTATCTTTCACATACTGGCGAGTCGCAAAGCGACTGTCGCGCTGATCAAGGTAGTAACCAGTTTTATGGCCACCTTTAATATCAACCAGCAGCTTCATGCCATGTTCTTCGATTGGCAACAAGTCAGGTGGCAATTCACCGCTCACTGGGCCTTGCGTCAATTCCATGCCTTCTTTCTTACGCACCGCAACATCTGAGCGGTCATAGATAGCGCATTCTGGATAGAGATTTTGCAGTGCAGCGACCAGAGCAGGGCGTTGGTATTCTGCCCCAGCGGACAGCAATTGCAGTACAAGGAAATTACCGAAGCGGTCAATCGTCACACCTGGCAGGCCATCAGATTCGCCGGCAATCAAACGATAGCTGTCTAACCCATCGCGAGTCGCCAGCCATTCGCGCCACTGCTGCGCTTGCTGCAAACGGCGAGTGAAGAAGGCAATATCAATGTTTTCGTTGGCATCAAAAGTCCAGACGCGCGCACGGATTTGCGAAGAAGGAGAATAGGCGGCACGTGCCAACCATTTTCCCTGGCTGTCGACAACATCAATTGTTTCGCCGAGATTAGCTTTGCCTTCCATACGTGCGACGGCACCAGAAAACACCCACGGATGACGGCGCAATAACGATTTTTCGCGCCCTTTGGTTAACACTAAACGTACACTCATAATTTGCTATGCTTTCTTGCTAAGATTTGGGCGTCATTTTCCGGTTAACACCGGCTAAATGCAACGTAAGAACCCGAAACGGAGGAAGTTATGACCACAGTATGCACACTTGCCTGGGTCCACGGCCTGGTTCAGGGGGTTGGTTTTCGCTACAGCACACAACGTGAGGCACTAAAACTGGGTTTAACCGGTTATGCCCGTAACATGGATGATGGTAGCGTTGAGGTATTAGCCTGCGGTGATGCACCACAGGTTGAAAAACTTGTCGCGTGGCTAAAAGCAGGAGGGCCGCGCAGTGCCCGGGTTGATAAAGTGCTGACTGAGCCTCACCAACCCGACCGCCAATGGACAGACTTTAGTATTCGCTACTAAATACACTTCACCGGCTTTGGCAGACCGGCAATTTTTGTCGCCTGTTTGGCCGGCCCTTTCGGGAACAAACGGTATAGATAGCGGCTATTACCTTTCTCTTCGCCGAATTTATTCGCCATCGCTTTGACCAGCATACGAATAGCCGGAGAAGTATTAAATTCCAGGTAAAATTCGCGTACGAAGCGCACTACTTCCCAGTGCTCTACTGCCAGCGTAATGCCTTCGTTTGCCGCAATCACTTCGGCAAGCGGCTCGCTCCACTCGTGGCTATTTTTCAGATAACCATCGGCATCGGTTTCGATTTCTCGGCCTTCAAACATCAACATAATTATTCTTTGCTCCAGACAAACTGGCCGCAGTGTAGCAAATTTTAAGGTGTCAGAAAAAATAAAGCCCCGCGATTAAGCGAGGCTTTATTGGCACCACAACCGATGATTAATCGCGGCTTGCGAAGCCCAGAATGCTCAACAGGCTGATAAAGATGTTGTACAGAGAAACATACAAGCTCACTGTTGCGCGAATATAGTTAGTTTCGCCACCACGAATGATGTTGCTGGTCTCAAACAAAATGGCGCCGGATGAGATCAGGATGAACACCGCGCTAATTGCCAGGTGCAGGGCAGGTAATTGCAGGAAGATATTCGCAACCATACCGACCAAGACAACAACGACACCCGCCATCAGCATGCCGCCGAGGAAGGACATATCCTTACGGGTGGTCAGCACATACGCCGAACAGCTGAAGAACACCAACGCGGTACCACCCAACGCCATGCCAATCACATCGCCCATACCGGCGGAAATATATGAGTTAAGCATCGGCCCGAGGATATAACCCAGGAAGCCTGTGAACGCGAATGCTGCCAGAATGCCCGTTGGTTTATCAGCCAGACGGTAGGTTAAAAACATCAGACCATACATGCCGACCAGCGTCAAAATCAGGCCCGGAGATGGCAGCATCAACACGGTGCTGGCGGTTGCGGTAATCGCAGAAAATGCCAGCGTCAGGCTGAGCAGGAAATAGGTATTACGCAGTACCTTGTGGGTACTCAGCAGTGACGAACGGTCACGCGAGGAAGTAATTATGCGATCCATTCAGAAACTCTCTCTTATGGCAGGTGGTTATAGTGGCTGAGAATAATAGTCTCCTTTATTGCAAGAAAGCCCTTTTACCCATCTTTACCTTGCCTTATTTGCATAACAGACCGGACATACGTCATAAAATTCACTTATATGTGGCTGAAAATTATTGCTTAAATTAATACTGTTGCTAAGAGTGTTAACCGTACCGTCGTTAATAACTCAAATAAGGCGTGTGTAATGAAAGCTAATAACCACAACATTTTTATTAAATCGATTATCGCTATTGGATTGGCTAGCGCAGTTTCTGGGGCGTGGGCCGCGAACGTACCCGCGGGTACGGAACTGGCTGCAAAACAAGAATTGGTGCGTAACAATGGCAGTGAACCTGCCTCGCTTGATCCTCATAAAGTCGAAAGTGACGTTGAATTTAACATCATTAGCGATTTTTTTGATGGGCTGGTGTCTGTGCGTAACGACGGTTCGATTGAGCCGAGACTAGCTGAACGATGGGAGGAGAAGGACAACACTATCTGGACGTTCCATCTTCGCCCCGGCCTTAAGTGGTCTAACGGTGAGCCGATAACCGCTGAAGATGTGGTCTGGAGTTGGCAGCGTTTGGTTGACCCGAAAACAGCATCACCTTATGCCAGTTATCCCGGTGGGATGCACATCGCCAACGCTGCGGATATCGCACTTGGAAAGCAGTCACCTGATACGCTGGGGGTTAAGGCTCTTGATGCCACCACGATACAAGTTACGCTGACTCAACCCACAGCTGCGTTTCTTGCCATGATGGCGCACCCGTCTATGGTGCCTGTCGACAAAGCAGTGGTTGAGAAGATTGGTGATAAATGGACGCAGCCGGGTAATTTCGTCAGCAGCGGTGCTTATACACTGGCGCAATGGGTAGTGAACGAGAAAGTGATCGGCGAGCGTAACAAACAATACTGGGACGACAGCCACACCGTTATTAATAAAGTGACTTATTTGCCTATCGCTTCAGAAACGGCAGACATCAATCGTTATAAAGCAGGTGAGATTGATATTGTTTATACCTTATCGCAAACGCAATTTGGCTCGCTCAAAAAATCCATTCCAGACCAGGTTCATGTTACGCCGAAACTGGCGACCTACTATTACGAGTTCAACACCACTAAAGCCCCGTTCAATGACCCACGTGTACGTCGTGCGCTGAACATGGCGCTCGATAAAGACATCATCGCCGAGAAAGTTTTAGGGCAGGGGCAAACGCCTGCGTGGGTTGTCAGCCAGAAGAACATCGGCGGGGTGGAGATAAAATCTCCTGAATATGCGAGCTGGAGCCACGAGAAGCGCGTCGCTGAAGCCAAAAAACTACTGGAAGAGGCGGGATTCAATGCTTCACATCCGCTGAGCTTTAACTTGCTCTACAACACTTCAGAAAACCACAAACGGATTGCCATCGCCGTCAGTTCAATGTGGAGCAAAAATCTGGGCGTAGAAGCGAAGCTGCAAAACCAGGAATGGAAAACCATGCTTGATACTATGCACAACGGGACTTTCGACGTTGTGCGCTATGCGTGGGTAGCTGATTACGATGATGCCTCTACCTTCCTCAATACCTTCCGTACAGGTAATAGTGAGAACAACTCGAAATACAGCAACGCGCAGTACGATGAAGCACTGCTAAACGCGGCAAAAGCTAGCACCGTTGAGGAACGGGGTAAGTTCTATCAGCAAGCTGAGGACAAACTGGCGGAAGATGTGCCAGCCATTCCGGTTTATCACTATGTCTTAGCCCAGCTAGTGAAACCGTTTGTCGGCGGATACGCGCCAAACAACCGCGGTGTGTACTACACCAAAGATATGTACATCAAAAAACACTAAATCCCATTTCATTGCGGGACGCCGATCTCGCAATGATTTGTGATGTTAAACTAATCAAATTGTTGGAGTTTCACTCAAACAACACAGGTTTGGTGATTTATCAGGCGAACGAACAAAATCGTGCTTTACAGGAAGTATCGGGATGTTTATAGTTCGCCTCGTTGGAAGCGTGGCCGAGTGGTTGAAGGCACCGGTCTTGAAAACCGGCGATCCGAAAGGGTTCTAGAGTTCGAATCTCTACGCTTCCACCAACATTCAAGCCCTAGCTTAGAAATAAGCTGGGGCTTTTTCGTTTCTGCTTGTTTGCTTCTGGTTGTCGATGTTTCACGCAAATAAACCAGATTTGATGATTTTTCAGGCGAACGAACAAAATCGCACTTTACAGAAAGTATCGGGATGTTTATAGTTCGCCTCGTTGGAAGCGTGGCCGAGTGGTTGAAGGCACCGGTCTTGAAAACCGGCGATCCGAAAGGGTTCTAGAGTTCGAATCTCTACGCTTCCACCAACATTCGAAGGGGTTGCCGAAAGGCGACCCCTTTTTGCTTTTATATTGTTTTACCCGTCGGTGATCACAACAACATTAGTTTTCAACTAACTGGACAACGATAAGTCGGCCACCTTCTTCCTGGCTAAGAACAAATTGCTTACCGTCTGTTAATTCAAGTTTATCCCCAATCGCCACAACCTTTTTATCTGGCAACGACAATAGCCCGGAAATTCCTTCGTTTACCAACCACCACTGCTGATTATGAAAAACGAAATAGCCTACACGCTTTTTCTGAGCTTCGGTCGTGCGTTCGTTAGGGGCAACAAGTCTGTTCACGTGCCATGCGAAAAGTGACTGTCCATCCCAAACCATTAAACGATGATCGTCCGGGCGATAACTGCCCGCTTTCCGGGAAGAGTACAAATTCAAAATCGGTAATTTCCCCTTATAGGCAGTGCCGCAATACGGACATACCGGTTTTGTTTTACCGGAGAAAACATACCATTTTTGTTCGCAGCTTTTGTTCTGACAGGGTTGGATGAGATCAACAGTCTTCACCAATGCAGTTTCCCACTCATCAGCAGTAGGACGAGCAGAAGGGGTATGCAGCCCATCAATGAATGCTTTCTCGAATAGCGGCGTCAGATAAGGTCCCATAATGTTGTAAGGGATCTTTTGGGGATCAGCCCAGGGTAATGAAAAAGGACTCACTTGATTGAGTTTTACGGTGTTACTTTTATCGGTAGGATGCTCAATAAATAGGGCTTTCTCACCCATTGAAAGTGATTCATCGCGCATCTCGTCATCCATGTCGTGGATTTTCCCACCACGCAGAGGGTGTCGATAAAACAAATACATGTAGATCAGCACTGACAGAGCATGGCGATCGGTTGAAATACTCGGCAGAAACCTTGCTGGATCGTCTTTCTGTAAATGGCTCGTTTTTACCACTTCCGGCGCGATAAAATCCGGTGTGCCGACCACATCAGGTGGATATTTACCGGGCACCACGAGACCATCAATATCAATAATGCAGGCATGTCCCTGTTCCGGGTCAATCAGAACATTTTTATAGCTCAGATCACTGTGGCAGAGTCCGGCCGCATGCATTCTCCTGACGGCTCTTGTCAGTAAAAGGCACACTTTTAGGTAGCTGAGCAAATTACCGCGTTCACGAGGATCTAAAAATTTGTTCTGATTATTTGCACTTGCGAACCATTTGCCTTCTTTTTCACGCCCCTTGATGCCAAGGAAATCGTTATTTTTTGAACCAAACTTAAAGAAAAAATGGTTTCGATAAGTCGGCACCACGACACCAATTTTACCTTCGTGTTCCACAACATGGGTTGGCCAGCAGAATAACTCTTTCCAGTAGTCTCCTCCTGATTGTTCAAAAATACTTTGTCGATACCGGCCAGTAATCATATCGATACGTTCTCTGGCCTGCCCGATTTGCGATTTTTTGTAAAAGGCGACGACATATGACTTGTCTGGGGAGAAGTACACGTCCTTCATCCCACCGGATCCAATAATTTCATCGACAAACTGGACGGTTTCACCATCCTTTGTCACACAAGTAATAATATTTGCCATTAATAACCACCAGCGATGAGGTTCGTTCCGCTACCAATAAACGACAATAGTCCGATCGTCATGATTGCCGGGAATAAAGAAATTAAGCCATTCGGCCAGTTGCTCTGACGTTTTGTCTATATCGTTCAAAGCAGGAGATAGCTCACTCACCAACACATCCCATTTTTCGGCCTTCAACAAACCGTTATCAGTCTCGAAGAAGGGGTCAGAAACACCGTCAGTCATCAGGATTAAATGTGAGATGTCTTTCCACTTTCCGATGCTTACGCGCTTACTGAATTCAGCGTCCTGAACTGCATCGGCGTCCAGGAAACGTGTCTGCCCTGCATACTCTCCGCTGTCAGGAGTACCAAGCACACGGACTTTCCCCGTGGGTCCGTAGGCAGCAATCGCCCCGTCGCCCATCCAGAAAGAGGCTGCGAAAAGGTCATCTCCACTGCGGTAAGTCACGGCAACGAGCAGTGTGGTGGAATAGGATTTCACCGACTCCTCGGCAGCGATGGACTCATTTTTAATATTATTGACGGCCATGATTGAGGCCTGATGGAATTGGTGTGTTAACGCGGCACCAATGTTTTGTTGATCTGCCTGTTCCCAACGTTTGACTATTTCACTTAGCTCACGCCCGCGATCGCCACCTAAATACTTAGTCAGATACTGACCCACTGTGTCGGTGACTATGAGGGAACCTTGTCGAGAGTTTTTGGCGCTTCCGGCACCATCGGCCACCAGCATGATGCTCCAGCCAGTGTCTGGGCAATGAGATATGTAAAAATCATCATCTCTGAAGGAGCCGACATGTTCATGCGAACGCCCCCTGCGGCTGGCAGCAGCGATCCTTATATCTCGTTCATGAAGCAATTTGTGGTCGATGTTCTCTTTGAAGTATTTATCCTCAGCGGGAGGATCGATTATTTTCCAAAGGCTACGGGGATCGGGGTTCACAATAAATATCACCTTATCAGAGTGGATTTGACCATTACTGCGACTCCAGGTGACGGTCATTTCAATATCGCCACTTTCTAAAGGCGTTCCTGTCAATGCAGAGGTTGTCAGGTCGAAGGTGACGCCGATCTCTTTAGCAAAATCCACGCACTGAATACTCGCCACTTCGCCATTATCGAGTGAAATATCTATTTCTGAATGAAAATGTGTCCCTGCCCGGGCATTAGCGATATTAATCTTTGCAACCGGAGGTAAAGGCTTAAAAGTTTCTACAGAAAAAAAGGCAGCTACGCTGGGGATTTGTCCTGGCTTTAAAATGGAATTCTCTGGCAAAGGCGTCCGGGGAATATTCGTGGATTCAAGAGAGAGGAATTGCACAGGCTGCCAGTCTTTATCGCTGTCTGCATTTGGTTCTCGCTCTTTTTCGGAAGGACTATCCGGACTCACTGGCTCATCAAGCTGTTGTTCCACGGATGCAGATTCTGCTTTATTTTCCGGTTTATAAGTCGCCGCTTTATTCTCAATACGGGCGACCAGGTCATCGAAAATATCCTGAAGTTCTGTGTCTGAGCATAATTGAACACGGCCTGAATCGGTTGTTTCAAGCGAATGAAACTCTAGAACCTGTGATAATACTTTCTGATATAAGTTAGCATTCCTTTCCATCAGCCTCTTCCCCGGTTGACATCAAAATCTGAATGATCGCCTTCGTTATTAAACGACAGTCCTTTATCACACCAAGGACAAATGACGTCGTCAGGCCCGTTTACGCAGAGCAACTTTCCACAAGTACACAGAGCAAATGCACTGGCATTACCACAGTGAGGGCAGCCGGGTACGCCGTTAAGTTCGCTGGTATTGACCTGAAGGGAAGATGCCGATTCGTCAGTCCAGGAAAAATAGTCCTCATCTATCGGAAAACATCCGGCGAGGTTGAAGCTATTAATATTGAGCTTGAAATCCAGCATCGAAAGATTGACTGCCGGGCGTTCATATTTCATCAGATAAGGGCGTTTGGAGCGGCTGCATCGCCCTGTTAGCGTAACGCAATTCTCATCATAGGCACGCGCAACCTCATCTTTGGCCAGACGAACAATATAGTCAGTGGCATTAACCAAAGGAGGGGCTTCTTCACCGACGCTACGACTGTGAGCAGAAACCGATGCAGTGATCCATTTAATAAACTGAGTAAAGTCACCTTCGCGGGTGTCCGTGAACAACAGAACATTCTCCGTCAGCTGTCGCAGAACATTGAGGTCAGCAGAAGGCCCAAGTCCAATGGCGATAAGATTAACTTTACGGGCGTATTGTTCTTTCCAGCGTTTAATCTCAGCAGTGACATCGTCCGTGGGCCGCCCGTCAGTGAGGAGATAAGCCACCGGCTTCCAGTCTCCTTTACGTTCTTCTGTTGTTTTCCGGACTTGAGTATCAATCTGACGGGTTAACTCCCGCAAAGCGCCTGCAAGGCTCGTTCCGCCACCGATGGGTAATCGGGGAGGATAGAAAGAGGCTGCTTCAACAAGGGGAACAATAGTTCTGGCCACACCGGCGAACGCAATCACGGAAATCCATGCGGTTTCCAGTGCGTGGGGATCTTTTTTCACATCGTTGACGATCAATTGCAGACCATCATTCATTTTCTTCAAATTTTCTCCGACCATGGACTCTGAGCAGTCGAGGACGAAGAAGATGGGCAGTCTTCTCATAATCACACCCTATATGGCGCAAACTACGTGTAATAAACCTGCGCGCATTGAAGCAATAAAAAAAGCAAAACACCGAAAGTGTCTTACCATCAATTTACAAAACCAGCTGAATTTCAGGAGGTGGGGGAGGGAGGTTATCCTGACTGACGGTGACACCCGCACTCGAGCTTCCTGAGGCGACACTGGCAGACACCCATTTAAAGAAGCCAGCAAATGCTGTTGAGTCCAGTGTTTCGAGTGCCACTATCTGGGATGTCAGTTGCTTCAGCGGTTCATGTTTAGCTTTTGGCCCGACGGCGCACGCAATGATTGAACCAAACGAGCGTTTTTTTAATTCTTTGATGGCTTCGCCATAAGCGTATGTATCTGAAGGTACGCCGTCCGTCATCAGGAACACCAGCGGACGCCAGTCACCTTTCTGGTCGCCATCTGAGCGCCTGATATCGCGGTCGACACACTGGATCAAACATTCCAGTGCTGCCCCAGTGAAAGTGCCACCTGCATTTGGCACGTTGATGTCAGAGAACTGGAAGTCTTCAAGAGCTGTCAGTGGAATAAACTCACGGGCTTCATTGTCATAAGTAATGATCGCAATATGTGCACTCTCAAGCGCGTAAGGATCCTGACGTAGCGCACTGAGCATGGCCTGTATGCCAACATTAACCGCATGAATGGACTCACCACGCATTGACCCTGAGGTATCGATCAGCAGGTAAACGGGTAGCCTTCTCATATCATAGATAGCCTTTCAGATGAGTCACGAAGGTGTCAGAGTCCGAAGGCTCACCAATGGCTGTCAGCTTCCAGCCGGTGCTTTCACGCACCAGTTCCGCAAACAGCATTGAGCGCCTGCCTGTAAACGAGGCTCCCCCAGAAAGGTCAAAGCGTGCCATTTCGACATGACGAGCATCTACAGCACGAATAAAGGCATTGTCTACTTTGCCAAAGTGCTGGTTCAGCTTAACGCCATTATAAATTTGTACGATGAATACAATTTTGTGGTATTTCGGATCGAGGGTGTTCAGTTTAACAATAATTTGCTCATCGTCGCCGTCACCAGCTCCGGTCCTGTTATCACCTGTGAGCCAGATTTGCCCGGAAGGGTGTTTCATGCTGTTAAAGAAAATAATGTCGCCGCCAACCAGAGTCGGTTTGCCATTTTGCATGCCTCCCAGGTCGGTTACTTTCCCCTCAGCGTTGCAAAGAAACGCGACAACATCCAGATCGTATTCTTCTTCTTTTTTGCCAAGAAGACTGCCAAGAAACCCTTTTTTCTCTTCGTGAATATCCCAGCCCAAACCAATAGTGACAGAGGATAAATCGAATTCATTTTTTTTCAGGCTGACGCCTTGTCCCTTACTCAAACTAACGCTCATAGATCCCTCCTAATTATTTTTAGAGAACAACGTTAACTTCAGGCGGTGGTGGCGGTAAGTCATCAAGACCAATGACCTCTTTTTTACCTGATTCCACTTTTTGACTGCCTACCGAAATGCTGGCTGAAACCCATTTGAAAAAGGCTTTAATTGATGTCGAATCAGCCGTGTCTAGCTGAAGAACTATTTCCGTAACTTCTTGCAGAACTTTTGTTTCAGCGCCATGACCAGCAGCACAAGCCACGACAACACCCGTTCTTGCTGTTTTAAAGTCGCTAACGCCTTTACGCCAGTCATCCGTTGGGGAACCGTCTGTCATGATGAAGACCAGGGGACGCCAGTCACCCTTGGTTTCGGCAGTGGTTTTTTGCACTTCATTAGCAATGCAGGTTGCTGCGAGGGAAAGGGCCTCTCCCAGTGCGGTCGTGCCATTGGCGACGAGATTGGGAGCTTTAAAGTTTAATAAGTCGGTGAGAGGGGTAACTTGCCGGGCAGTAGAATCAAAAGTAATTACAGATATAAATGCTGTTTCAAGAGCATACGGATCTTGCCGGAGAGTTGTGAGCAGTGTTTGTACGCCATTTTTCACAGCTTCAATAGGTTCTCCCATCATCGATCCCGAAGTATCGAGCAATAGGTAGACGGGTAGTCTTCTCATATGATTTACCTGCTTTAATTTTAAGTAGTATCAACTGATGTACTCAATTCTTGAGCAGAGAGTTATCTCAACACTGGCTGTGAAGTGTCAAGCGACGGAGAGTTTTCTTTAAATGGCAGGGAATGATTACGAGTTAATTTTGATTTATGTCACTGAAGCGCAATAACTCTGATAGGGGGATGAGACCTGAAGAGTGGTTTTTTATTCCCTGCTTTCGCGGCTCATTGTAATAATCTAATTCATCGTAACCCCCCCCAAATAATGGGGGGTATTTAGTTGAATTTATCTGAGCTATCGTGGCTTATGTTTAAGAATTCCTGGCCAGGTATTGTTTTTTGAGATGTTATTTATGCTCTCTACGCTTTTTATCCATAAATTCTTTTAAAAGATCATCTACAACCTTTTCTGCTATTTGTTCCACAGCTTCACTGCGTGATACCCCTGAAAGTTCAGCAAGTTTATCTATTTTTCGAAGAATTCTCATACGCAAAGATAGCGAAACAGCCGTTTTCTTATCCTTGTCCAGCACCACTCTTCCGCTCGATTTACTGGTTTTCAGTTCGGCATTTAAAGTGAGGACTTCATTCATACGACGCAACGTTTTTTTATCCAGTTGACCCGAATTGACCAGCTGATAAGTATGGTTAGCTTTACTGTATTTAATTTCAGCTGAATAGGAGTCTCTGAGCTCTTTGAGTGCGCGGGTGAGCGTCGGCTCAGAACAATCAAGACTGTTAATGATATCGTGCGCAGGGATCTGCTTTCCTGAGCCGAGTAGGTTGGCAAGAGTAAAAAGCCGTGCCTGTCTGGTGTTAAGTTGCATGTTCAGTTAAAGCCTGCATTCAAAGTCAGTGGTTCAATTGGCTGAAAAATGAATGTTGAGCTCATCTTTCTGATAACAGTGTGGCTGTTCAGTGCCTCTACGGGGTCCACATTTTGTATTCCCATAAAATTAAGGTTTTCCATCACCTGACGATTGCACCGGCAGGAAGTAATGTATTCATCCTCCAGATACCCCGTGCGTTTACTGATCCGTTGAGTAAATCCAGAAATAATCACCGTATCGAAGGGTAATGCATAGAAGGCGATACCGGCCAGACGCATCAGGCATCCATGCACATGACGTGCATAATTTTCTCTCTGTGCCTTCTGGCTCATGGCTTTCTCTGTAATTTCGGTCCCCCGGGCATTCACGCTGTAAATTTTATCAGGCATATCTTCAATCTCGGGTAAATCGACATCAAGCATGACTACGGATTGCTCAGGTTTGACTTCGAATGCCACCAGAGTTTCACGCGGCCATTCAGTCTGTGACAGTACTTCGGATAGAACCGACTCAAACCAGGCACTGTCACTCAAAAATTGTTGCTGTGCATTTGCCTGGGATGATTCCAGCTTTACTGCGTGTTCATTCGCCTCATGCTGCCAGTTGGCATATTGCTCTGCCCACGCAGCTCGTTGCTGTTGATATCGTTGTAGCTGCAATGCATTTTCGCGCACCGTGTCCGCCAGTTCCTGCTCCCAGCGCAGAAGATTTTCAGCATGACGAGCTGTACGAGCTGATTCAGATTCAAATAACTTGCCAAGAAAACCTACCCCCTCGTTTTTCTCAGGCTGTGCAGGCATCGCCTGGCTTTCAGGTTTAACCGGGCGAACCGGGGCCGGTATCTGAAAGGGTTCCATAAGGCTTCGCAGATAGAGAGACTCCAGTTCGGCCAGTGTTGTGCCCGTGGATATGTCTGGCGTCAGCTCATGGATATTGGTTATCGCGTGTACGGCTGACATTAAAGCCAGCACTTCCTCTTCGAGGGCGTGATGCAACGCCGGATCAGATTGAGTACTCCCTCCGCTTCGGGAACGAGCAGAACGGTCCAGACGGGTACGGTAACTGAGCCCCGTCCCAGGCACACCCAGGTTTGCATACGTTCCACGGCTACCAAAAGAAACAGACGCACCACGAGGACCCACACTCAGGCTGGGGGTGCCGTTGCTCAAATTAACCCGGACACCCGGAATAATGCTGATCGATTTTCGAAATCTGAATCCCATGATGACAACCTTAATTATGCTGAGACACAGGCATCAGTCTGATACCGTCCGGATTTTTCTCGGATGTCAGCCCATACACCCGGGCACGTTCCAGAATACCTGCGGCCCAGCGTCGATGGGTTGCTGGTTCACACATTGCCCCCTGGGATTTAAAAACCGCCTGGGTCGAATTAAGAATACGCAGGGCATCTGAGTGTTCGCCTGGGGAAACCATTAACGCTTGTTCAATAACGTCAATCTGCCCCGGATGGATCGCTGTTTTTCCTACCAGACCATGAGCCATATCCAGCGACAGCTCACGGGCCATCACTGCGTGGTCGTCAATATGCTCACAGACCGGAGCGGTCAGCGCAAAATCACGTGGGGCAAAAACAGAAACCAGCATTTTTATGACATAACCCATAGGGCTGTCGTAAAGCGTCAGGTTACGCGGGCGTCTGAGTGAAACGACATTCATCAGGTCATTCCCGCCAATGCGTAACGCAATAATTCGCGCGTGGCAGGGGTGGGACAACAGCGTAGTGGCCAGTTCGCGCATCTGAACGACATCAAAAACTTCTTCTGTCTCAAGCGTTGGCATCAGGCACAAATGCGTATCCGCCATGATGTCCCACCAAACAGGCAAAGAGGAGAGTGTGAATTTCGGCAACACAAAGCCATCTATCGCACTGAGGTCAAGGTTCTCAACCAGCCATTGACCCATATCAGGATGGCGGGGGCGGATGAATACCAGCGGCCATTCATTATTGCCACTGTTAATTTTTGCGGCATTCAGTTGCTGGAGTAATCGTTTGAGATTTTGCAGTGCCTGAGGAATGTCACCCTCGCTGACGGCATCTTCCAGACAGATAACCAGAGAGCGCAGACCCGGAATTTTTCCGTGCAGGACAGCATCGGCAATATCCAGTCGGGTGGCAGGCATATAAAGCGTGGCCCCCAGATTCCAGGGCGAAAGACGTTTGTCCATCAGAGCACCTTTTTAATGATTGTGACGGCCCTGTACTGGCCGATAGCGTTACCCATCTCTGTCACCGGGATACCTTTATCCCAGGCCAGCCCAACCAGCAGTGCAACATCGGGATCATCCACCGAGCGGACAAAGACATGATCAGGCACTCGGCGTAAAACGGCTCTTGTGGCCTCTGCAATCCCCGGCTTGATTCGATTGATGCTGTCTACCGAATAATTATTTGCCAGGCTGGAAATAACTTCTCGGCTTTGCTGCCATAACCCGGTGTTTTCCTCAGTCTCCCAGACCAGTGCTGGTAATTCCTGACCATCAAGCTGTTCACGGAAACGCGCCACGGTTTCTACCAGCATCCGGCTGCATTCATAATCAGTGAGATGGTCGCAGACGACACACCCGTGCAGCCCTTTATCGGTCCAGACTGAGCGGGAGATAAGCCCTGAGACGGGTGCACCCATAATGCCAAAGGGGATAAGCCAGTCATCTGCGCTTGCGGCAAGCCATGAGCATCCGCAGGGATCGGCCAGCACGACAAGACGCGGTTGTTCAGGATACCCGTTCCGACCTTTCAGCGAACGGACCAGCTCGCCGGTAATCGCGCCTTTACCGGTCCAGCCATCGACAAAAACAATGCCGTGCGTACCGTGTCGGGCTTCGATCAATTCCAGTGCAGCGGTATCAATTCCCCTGTCACGGATGATACTTATCCCGTAATGAAAGGAACTTTTCCCCATGGCCCGGAGTGCCTGCTGTAACATCACACCCAACGGCACACCGGCTCTGACAAGGCTGGCAAGGATAATGGGCTCATCACCAAATCGCTTAACGAGTTCCCGTGCAAGCTGCGATACCTCTTTTGCCAGCCGTGCTGCGCCCATATCAAGGGCGCGTGAAAACAGGTCAAGATGCCACTGTGTAGGGGCAGGCTCCTGACTCAGCATATCGGAGTAATGTTTTTTACCGGACTGGATCAGTTCTTCTTTCAGATCAACAGGCGTCATTTCCATGGCCACCGGCTGGAGTAAAAACTGCACATCATCAGGCGAGTAGGAGCCCGAGAAGGTCGATAATTCAGGCTGCATTTATTTTTCTCCAAAAATACGGTGTGAAATGGCTTCAGCAAACTGGCTCTGACGAGGCAGACCATACCAGCTACATAGCTTCATGAACCGGTGGTCGCTCAGGCTGTCGCCGAGGCCAATCACCGGGAAAACCCCCCGTTCAGATCGCAGTTTTTCAAGAAGCCAGGTCACGGCCAGACCTTTTTCAACCGGATGAGGTAGCCAGGCAACATTGTTACTGTTGCGGTGGATATAAAAACCATCGGTTGGGAACAATTGTTCTATTTCATCGGCAATCGCATTGAGTTCATCAAGGCGTGTGCTGTCGCGGTGTTTCATCACCAGATAAATCGGTACGCCGTCGTACTCGTAGTTAAGGCGCGCCCAGGCATTGATCCCTCGGGCATCCATCAGTTCCGTGATTTGCCTTTGCATTCCCGTCAGCCTTTCGTAATACGGGGCCAGACTCTGAAGTAT
>NZ_JAHWLU010000022.1:0-51791 GCF_022134725.1 Buttiauxella sp. S19-1 | reverse complement strand
TCTTTCAGAGTCAAGCGTTTATTTTCGCTTTTCATCTGGCTGACGGGCCGGTTTGTAAGCCGTTGTGCCGTGTCAGTGGAGGCGCAGTATAGGGATTTTCTGGGAGCTGACAAGTGTTTATTGCAAATAAATGACTGAGCGCATCTTTTTTCATCAAACAGGGTGTTTTAGACACTATTTGCTGTTTAAGTGCGCTATCTCGTGGGCGAAACGCGCCACCTGAGGCCAATCTGTATAAACAACTTCTTTGCTGATATCTGTTTCACCGCCCGTCATCTTCATAATCAAACGAATCATCACGCGATCATACCAGCGATAACGCGGATAACGCAGTGCACCCGCAAACACCGCGCAATGATTTGGCTGCCACGGGGAGGTCAGCAAGAACTTACGCGTATAAGAGTTGGTTTGAGGAGAACGCTTCTCTGGTTTACGGGCGACCAGGTTTACGGAAAAGAAAGCGCTGGGAATCTTATTCAATGCTTGCTGATGCTTTTTCACAAACGCAGCCACTGACGAATGGAAATGCCCATAGCGAATAGAAGCGCCAATAACGACGCGTTCGTAGTTTCCCCAGGCGATCTCGCCACTGCGATGCAGATTAACCACATCACTCTCGGCGCCCAGCTCTTTAAGTTCAGATGCTATATAAGAAGCAATCTCGCGAGTTTGACCATCGCGGGTCGAAAATAGAATCAACGTTCTCACAGCAGGCTCCGATTACTCTCGCCAGAAGGTTGGCGTAAACAGTACAAGTAAAGTAAACACTTCAAGACGACCAAACAGCATATTGGCTATCAATATCCATTTTGCCACAGGATTCATGCTGGCGAAGTTATCAGCCACAACCCCCAAACCTGGGCCGAGATTATTCAGCGTTGCCGCCACTGAAGCAAAGGCGGAGAAATCATCCACGCCGGTGGCGATAATCGCGAGCATGCTGAGGATAAACACCAGCGCATAGGCAGAAAAGAATCCCCATACTGCTTCAAGGATACGTTCGGGCAGGGCTCGATTGCCAAGCTTGATGCTATAGACCGCATTGGGGTGAACAAGTCGCTTCAGTTCGCGGTTGCCTTGTTTGAACAGCAACAGAATACGGATGACCTTCAGACCACCACCGGTCGAACCAGCACACCCCCCTATAAAAGCAGAGCACAACAACAGCACCGGTAAGAATAGAGGCCAGCGAGCAATACTATCAGTCGTAAACCCGGCGGTCGTCGCCATCGAGACCACCTGGAAGAATGCCTGGTTTAGCGTAAGCAGGGCGGTTTGGTAAGTGTTGTGGAACCAGAGTACTAAGGTACAGATAGCCACCAGCGTCAGTTGCACGCCAATAAACATGCGGAACTCAGGGTCACGCCAATAGACTTTTATATTACGCCCGCTTAATAGAGAGAAGTGCAGGCCATAGTTACAACCGGAAATCAGCAAGAAGATGGCGATAATTGTATTAATGGTTGGGCTGTCGAAATAACCGACGCTGGCATCATGAGTAGAAAAACCACCAATCGCGATAGTCGCAAAGCTGTGACCTATTGCATCAAACGCAGGCATCCCTGCAAACCAAAGTGCCAACGCACAAGCGACAGTTAACAGAACATAAATAATCCACAGAGTTTTTGCGGTATCTGCAATACGCGGGCGCATCTTATTATCTTTAAGCGGCCCCGGCATTTCGGCACGGTATAGCTGCATCCCGCCGACGCCCAGAATCGGCAGAATGGCCACTGCCAGCACGATGATCCCCATGCCGCCAAACCACTGCAACATTTGCCGATAAAACAGAATGGCGTGAGGAAGCGTATCCAGCCCGACAAGCGTTGTCGCACCGGTGGTAGTTAAACCCGAGAACGATTCAAAGAATGCATCAGTAATAGTGAGATTCGGTTGTTCCGCGAAGATAAAAGGCAGCGCACCCACGCTCCCCAACACCGTCCAGAACAAGACGACGATCAGGAACCCTTCTCGTGGTTTCAACTCACTTTTTTGCCGCCGGTTAGGCCACCACAAAAAAGAACCAATCAGTAGCGCTGCGAAGAAAGTCTGGGTGAAAGCTCGGCCAGCACCATCGCGATAAATTAAAGCTACCAACCCAGGAATAATCATGGTCACGGAAAATAGAATGACTAACAGACCAACGATTCGGGTTATGGCGCGAAAATGCATTTCAGCCGCTTCCTTAACTATCAATAAAATACGAGTGGGGATTATTGTTCAGCCGGCAATAAATGCAATGCACCGCGGCTAAAATCAGCAAGTCTGACTGAAAAGTCAGCGAGTTTCGCGTGTGGTAACGCGATAAGTAATAAAACAGACGCCTGAAAATCACTTTGCACCACAACGCCGTCACACTGTTTAAGCAACGCCTCGATTCCGGCAAGCTGCGCGTACTCACATTGCAAAGTATATTCGGTTAACGGAGTTTTGAGCACGGTAGGCAATTGATTTAACGCTGCCTGCACACCGCCGCCATAGGCTTTCACCAGGCCGCCAGTACCTAGTTTGATGCCGCCAGAATAACGTACGACGACTGCGGTAATTTCACCAATACCACTTCCCATAAGCTGGGCAAGCATCGGCTTACCGGCTGTGCCAGCAGGTTCACCATCATCAGAAAAGCCTAACTGCTGCGAGTCATCTGGCGCACCAGCCACCCAGGCCCAGCAATGATGCCGGGCCGTCGGGTGCTCTGAACGTACTTTTTCAAGAAATGCTTTCGCCGCAATTACGCCAGTCGTATGAGCGACCAGAGTAATAAAGCGGCTTTTCTTGATTTCCTCACTGAACGCAACGGTTTCAGCGGGAATCAGCCAACTATCCATTACGCCAGTTTCAGATCGCGCGTCATGTTTTCAATACTATTTTCATGAACAATCACGTTGTCTTCAATGCGAACGCCACCGAAAGGTTTCATTGCCTCAATGCGCTGCCAGTCAAAGTGCTTGCTGTACTGGCCTTCGCGCCACGGTGCGAGCAAAGATTCAATGAAGTAAATGCCCGGTTCAATGGTCAGAACCATACGCGGTTCAAGAATACGCGTGCAACGCAGATACGGATACTGAGAAGGTGCAGCAAGGTGTGTACCGGAATCATCCTGCATAAAGCCTGCAACATCATGCACCTGCAAACCCAGCGGGTGGCCCAGACCATGTGGCATAAATGGCCCAGTGATGCCGGTTTCAACCATCGCTTCTTCGCTAATCCCGGTAACCAATTTATGGCGGCTCAGCAGCTTCGCGATACGTTGATGGAACTGGATGTGGTAATCGGTGTAGCGCACACCTGCTTTCAGGGTATCAATCAGCGCTAGTTGTTCGCTGTTAACGTCTTTAACCAGTTGTGCATAATCGTTATCGCTTTTTGCCGACCAGGTACGCGTTAAATCAGCCGCATAACCGTTATATTCCGCGCCAGCATCCAACAGGAAACTGCGCATTTCGGCAGGTGCGCGGTTCTCAAGTTTGGTGTAATGAAGAACTGCTGCGTGCTCGTTGAGCGCAACAATGTTGCCATAAGGCACATCGGTATCGCGATGTCCGGTTGCGGTCAGATACGCGAGATTAATGTCAAATTCGCTCATTCCAGACAGGAACGCTTCGTGAGCCGCCTGATGACCAACCACTGCGGTTTTCTGCGCTTCACGCATACATGCCAGCTCATAATCAGTTTTATAAGCACGATGATAATGCAGGTAATCAATCACCCCTTTCGGATTGATGTTAGCGCCCTGGATTTCAAGCTGTACGGCACGCTCTGGAACCGGCCCGATATAACCGATATTGCCACGCGCGGCAGGCAACTGGCTGCCAATGCCATCAGCTTTCGGCAGCGCAATCACTTCAATTTCGTCAGTCCAGAAGGATTCTGGCAGCGGCTCAACGTTGTGCCAGTAATCAACCGGCAGGTAGAACCACAGCTTCGGTTTGTTAACACCATCCACCAGCAGCCAGCAGTTTGGCACTTGTGTGACCGGAACCCAGGCTTTGAATTGTGGGTTAACTTTGAACGGATATGGATGATCATCGAGGAAGACGTTGACTAGCTCGCCCGAGTGAATCAACAGCGCGTCAAGATTGAAGCGCGCCAGAACATTGCGGGTACGTTCCTGCAAAGTTGCCACATGATCTTTATAAAGTGAGGCCAGTGAATCCATGATTTACCCTTCTGGTTTTTTATAAACTGAACGCCACGCATCTTAGCACACCGTAAACAGAGCGAACTTATTTCCAGCGGCTGTGATCATCTTTGCAAATATTTAAAGAGTTATTTGCATTTCATTAACATCAATTCCACACTCACCCTCATCTGGTACGACCAGATCCCATTGCTGGATTCAGGAGACTGACATGCTCTACCAAGGTGAAACCTTACATCTCGACTGGCTGGAAGATGGCATCGCAGAATTGGTATTCGATGCCCCCGGTTCAGTGAACAAACTCGACACCGCGACCGTAGCAAGCCTGGGCCACGCGCTGGATGTACTGGAAAAGCAGCCTGGTCTGAAAGGCCTGCTGCTCAGTTCCAACAAAGCCGCGTTTATCGTTGGTGCGGATATTACTGAATTTCTGTCGCTGTTCCTGGTTCCTGCGGAGCAACTGACTCATTGGCTGCAATTTGCCAACAGCGTCTTCAATCGTCTGGAGGACTTGCCGGTTCCGACCATTGCAGCAGTGAATGGTTACGCCCTTGGCGGCGGTTGTGAATGTGTACTGGCAACCGATTATCGCCTGGCAACACCAGATACCCGTATTGGCCTGCCAGAAACCAAACTCGGCATCATGCCTGGTTTCGGTGGATCTGTACGTTTACCTCGTTTGCTGGGTGCTGATAGCGCGCTGGAAATTATCACCGCCGGTAAAGATGTCGGCGCGGTTGAAGCGCAAAAGCTCGGCTTAGTCGACGGCATCGTTAAAACTGAGAAACTGCGCGACGGCGCACTGGCGGTATTACGCCAGGCGATTAATGGCGATCTGGACTGGAAAGCCAAACGCGCGCCAAAACTGCAGCCGCTGAAGCTGAGCAAAATCGAAGCCACCATGAGCTTCACCATTGCTAAAAGCATGGTGATGCAGATTGCGGGCAAGCACTACCCTGCCCCGATGACGGCAGTCAAAACCATCGAAGCCGCGGCAAGAATGGGCCGTGACGAAGCATTACAACTGGAGACTCAAAGTTTCGTGCCGTTGGCGCGTTCCAATGAGGCCCGTGCGCTGGTCGGGATTTTCCTTAACGACCAATACATAAAAGGTCAGGCGAAGAAGCTGACCAAAAATACCGAAACCCCGAAACAGGCAGCCGTTCTTGGTGCCGGGATCATGGGCGGCGGCATTGCTTACCAGTCTGCCTGGAAAGGCGTACCGGTATTAATGAAGGACATTAACGAGAAGTCGCTGGAGCTGGGTATTAACGAAGCCAGCAAGCTGCTGAACAAACAGCTGGAACGCGGCAAAATTGACGGCATGAAACTGGCGGGTGTGATTGCCACCATTCATCCAACGCTGGATTACGCCGGTTTTGAGCGTGTCGATGTGGTAGTTGAAGCAGTGGTAGAAAACCCGAAAGTGAAGAAAGCCGTTCTGGCAGAAGTGGAAGATAAAGTACGCCCGGATACCGTTCTGGCGTCGAACACCTCCACCATTCCAATTGGCGAACTGGCAAACAGCCTGAAGCGCCCGGAAAACTTCTGCGGCATGCACTTCTTTAACCCTGTGCACCGCATGCCGTTAGTGGAAGTGATTCGCGGCGAGAAAACCTCTGAGCAAACTATCGCGAAGGTTGTTGCGTGGGCCAGCAAAATGGGCAAAACGCCGATCGTAGTGAACGACTGCCCTGGCTTCTTCGTCAACCGTGTGCTGTTCCCGTACTTTGCCGGCTTTAGCCAGCTGATGCGCGACGGTGCAGATTTCCGCCAGATCGACAAAGTAATGGAAAAGCAGTTCGGCTGGCCGATGGGCCCGGCATACCTGCTGGATGTAGTCGGTATTGATACCGCGCACCACGCGCAGGCTGTTATGGCTGCCGGTTTCCCACAGCGTATGCAGAAAGATTATCGCGATGCGGTCGACGCCATGTTTGACGCAGGCCGTTATGGCCAGAAAACCCAGCAGGGTTTCTATCGCTACAAACAAGACAGCAAAGGCAAACCGCGTAAAGAACAAGACGAAGCCACCGATAGCTTGTTGGCTGATGTCAGCAAACCGCGCCAAAACTTTAGCGACGAAGAGATCATCGCTCGCATGATGATCCCAATGGTCAACGAAGTCGTGCGCTGCCTGGAAGAAGGCATTATCGCCAGCCCGGCAGAAGCAGATATGGCACTGGTTTACGGCCTGGGATTCCCTCCGTTCCACGGCGGCGCATTCCGTTGGTTAGACACCATCGGCAGCGCGAAATATCTCGATATGGCGCAACAGTACGAACATCTTGGCCCGCTTTACCAGGTGCCGGACGGTCTGCGTACTAAAGCGTCCCGTAACGAGCCGTACTATCCACCCGTTGAGCCAGCGCGCCCAGCCAGTGACCTGAAAAGTGCCTGAGGAGTGATTATGGAAAAGGTTGTAATTGTTGATGCCATCCGCACCCCGATGGGCCGTTCAAAAGGCGGTGCATTTCGTAATCTGCGTGCGGAAGATCTTTCTGCCCATCTGATGCGTGGCATTTTGTCACGCAACCCGGCTTTAGAAGCCGCTGCACTGGATGACATTTATTGGGGCTGTGTGCAGCAGACGCTGGAGCAAGGTTTTAATATTGCTCGTAACGCCTCGCTACTGGCAGAAATCCCACATTCAGTACCGGCGGTTACAGTGAACCGCCTGTGTGGTTCTTCGATGCAAGCGCTGCACGATGCTGCTCGTATGATTCAGACCGGTGATGCGCATGCTTGTCTGGTAGGCGGCGTGGAACATATGGGCCACGTGCCAATGAGCCATGGTGTTGATTTCCATCCAGGCCTGAGCCGCAACGTTGCAAAAGCAGCTGGCATGATGGGCTTAACCGCCGAAATGCTGTCTCGTATGCATGGTATCAGCCGTGAAATGCAGGATCAGTTTTCTGCACGTTCACACCAGCGAGCCTGGGCTGCAACCGAAGCGGGTCATTTCAAAAATGAAATTCTGGCAACCAGCGGCCATGACGCAGACGGTGTGCTCAAACGTTTTGATTACGATGAAGTGATTCGCCCGGAAACTACAGTTGAAGGTCTGGCGGCATTGAAACCTGCGTTTGATCCGGTCAATGGCACCGTTACAGCAGGCAGTTCTTCCGCGCTTTCCGATGGTGCCTCAGCGATGTTGCTGATGAGCGAGTCACGCGCCAAAGAGCTGGGCCTGAAGATCCGCGCTTATGTTCGCTCTATGGCAGTCGTTGGCTGCGACCCATCCATTATGGGCTACGGTCCAGTTCCGGCATCACAACTGGCGTTGAAAAAAGCGGGCCTGACTGCCGCCGACATAGACCTGTTTGAGATGAACGAAGCCTTCGCCGCACAGATCCTGCCATGTATTAAAGATCTGGGGCTGATGGATAAGATCGACGAGAAGATTAACCTCAATGGCGGTGCGATTGCACTGGGTCACCCGCTGGGTTGTTCCGGTACACGAATCAGCACCACGCTGCTCAATTTGATGGAACGTCGCGATGCGCAGTTTGGCCTCGCCACCATGTGCATCGGATTGGGTCAGGGGATTGCCACAGTTATTGAACGCGTTTAAGGAATTGATCTAATTTTCAAAGTCATTGATGTTGTAACGCGGCGGCAAATGAGCGAATCCCGATGAGCTTACTAAAGTAAGTGATTCGGGTGAGCGAATGCAGCCAACAAAGTTACAACACCAAGGACGCAGAAAAAAAGTTTAGTTGCCGTTTTTCCCGCCTGTCAGGGGCGGGTTTTTTATTGCATTAGATAAACGAAAACGCGTCGCCAAACATGCGGTCGGCCTGCGCACCACGTTCATTGCAGAACAGGTCACGGGCAATTTTCGCCATTTCAAAACGTCCGGCAATATAGATGTCGTGCCCGGCAAGCGTTCCGTAATCCTGCATCACCGCGGTTAACACAGTGCCAGTGCGCCCACGCCAGCCTGTTTCCGGTTGCTCAACCACCGCTTCAACACGCAGATTCTGGTGAACCACGGACAGCGCTTCTAACTCAGACAGATCATAAAGATGTTTATCTTCACGGCCGCCCCAGTAAATGGCGATTTCACGCTGCGGGTTACGCGCCAGCGCCGTCAGCAAAATAGAACGCACATAAGAGAAGCCGGTCCCGCCAGCAATCAGAATCAACGGGCGATCTTCATCTTCACGCAGCCAGGCATCGCCGTGTGGAATATCAACAACGATTTCTTTCTCTTTCAGAATGCGATCCATCACCGCCATGGCGTACAGATTGATATCTGATGCGCCAATGTGCAGTTCGATAAACTCGTGGTCGCTCGGCGTGGATGCCATGGAGAACGGGCGTTTATCGCGCTCATCCATCACCACCATCAAATACTGCCCGGCCTGAAAGGAGAATTTCGCTTCCGGCAGTAATCGAACGCGATACACCGTGTCAGTTATCGCTTCTACCGAGGTCACTTTACAGCTTAAGGTTGTCATGCTTCCCCTCTGTCGGGTCAATAATGCAAAACGGTAAAACCCGCCGATCAGGCGTTTTTACTGTCGTCGAAAATAGCCAGTTCATCCCAGATAGCATCAATACGCGCACATACTTCTGCATCTTTCTTAATAGGACGCCCCCACTCACGCTGGGTTTCCCCAGGCCATTTATTGGTGGCATCCAATCCCATTTTTGAGCCAAGGCCGGAAACCGGCGAGGCAAAATCCAGGTAATCAATTGGCGTGTTTTCTACCAGAACGGTATCACGTGCCGGGTCCATCCGCGTGGTGATGGCCCAAATTACATCGTTCCAGTCACGCGCATTAACATCGTCATCGCAGACAATGACAAACTTGGTATACATGAACTGCCGCAAGAAAGACCAGACGCCCATCATCACGCGTTTCGCGTGGCCAGCGTACTGCTTCTTGATAGTGACAACCGCAAGGCGATAAGAACACCCCTCCGGCGGCAAGTAGAAATCGACAATTTCCGGGAACTGCTTTTGCAGAATGGGCACAAACACTTCATTCAATGCCACGCCGAGAACCGCAGGCTCATCTGGCGGGCGACCGGTGTACGTTGAATGATAAATCGCATTCTGGCGCTGGGTTATATGCGTCACGGTAAACACAGGGAAGTCATCTACTTCATTGTAGTAGCCCGTGTGGTCACCATATGGCCCTTCAGGTGCCATTTCGCCAGGCTCGATATACCCTTCCAGCACAATTTCAGCGCTAGCTGGCACTTCAAGATCGTTAGAAATACACTTAACAACTTCGGTTTTTGTACCACGTAGCAAACCAGCAAAAGCATATTCTGACAAAGTATCTGGCACTGGAGTGACCGCGCCAAGAATCGTTGCCGGATCAGCACCCAGTGCAACAGAAACCGGGAACCGCTCACCAGGATGTTCAGCACACCACTCCTGGAAATCCAGCGCGCCGCCGCGATGCGATAACCAGCGCATAATCAGTTTATTTTTGCCAATCAGTTGTTGGCGATAAATCCCGAGATTCTGCCGTTCTTTATGCGGACCACGCGTTACCGTCAAACCCCAGGTAATCAGCGGCGCGGCATCTTCAGGCCAACACTGCATAATCGGAATACGAGATAAGTCGACTTCATCCCCTTCCCAGATTTGTTCCTGGCATGGGGCATTACGCAGACGCTTAGTCGGCATATTCAGGACTTGTTTAAACTGCGGAAGTTTATCGAATAAATCGCGGAAACCCTTCGGTGGCTCGGGTTCTTTCAGGAAGGCCAGTAATTTCCCGACTTCACGCAGCGCAGAAACATCTTCTTGCCCCATTCCCATCGCGACGCGTTTCGGAGTGCCGAACAGGTTGCACAGCACCGGCATGTCGTACCCTTTTGGATTCTCAAATAACAGAGCCGGGCCATTAGCGCGCAAAGTACGATCGGCAATTTCAGTCATTTCCAGGTACGGATCGACAGGCATTGCGATACGCTTTAGCTCGCCGCGTTGTTCAAGTAGTTCCAGAAAGTCGCGTAGGTCGTGGTATTTCATGCCATTAATCATCGTCAGGATTTGGCGGACATTATACGGGCTTCATGCAGCGCATGCTGTATTTTTGTTAAAAAGGTGTAGATGGTTGCCTGATGACCAAACAGTCATTGGTTATACTTCTGCTGTCTATCTCTCATACCAGCCTTTTGCTATTCTTCCGCGGCTGATTAGGAAAAAGAGACATTATGGAATCCTGGTATCTTTTGTACTGCAAAAGGGGTCAATTACTGCGGGCGCAAGAACATCTTGAGCGTCAGGAAGTGAATTGCCTCACCCCGATGATCAAAATTGAAAAGATCGTGCGAGGAAAACGCACTGCGGTCGACGAACCATTGTTTCCAAATTATATGTTTGTCCGCTTTGATCCTGAGACTATTCACACCACGACAATACATTCAACGCGTGGCGTCAGCCATTTCGTCCGCTTCGGCAGCCTTCCGGCCACTGTACCGAATGATGTGATTGAACAACTTATCCATCATCAGCCAGAAAATGTGACTGACCCAGACACCCCTTATCAGGGCGATCGCGTGGTGATAACTGAAGGGGCATTCGAAGGTTTGGAAGCTATCTTCAGCGAACCGGACGGTGAAGCCCGCTCTATGCTGCTGCTGAATTTGTTGAATAAACAAGTGATGCAGAGTGTGAAGAATACCGATTTCAAAAAGACGTAAAAAAGGCCAGCGATTGCTGGCCTCTTAGTCTGTATTTCGTTCCTAGCGCTGCATTTGCTCATCGTGCAGCCATTGCGCGACACGCTTCGAGAAGTACGTCAGCACACCATCTGCGCCGGCACGTTTAAAGCACAACAGTGATTCCATAATGGCCGGTTTTTCTGCCAGCCATCCGTTTTGAATCGCCGCCATATGCATCGCATACTCACCAGAAACCTGATAGGCAAATGTCGGCACGCCGAAAGTATCTTTCACGCGGCGAACCACATCCAGATAAGGCATACCCGGTTTCACCATCACCATATCCGCGCCTTCTTGCAAATCCTGCGCAACTTCCTGCAATGCTTCATCGCTATTGGCCGGGTCCATCTGATAGGTCTTTTTATTGCCGCCTTTCAGGTTGCCGGATGAGCCAATTGCGTCGCGGAACGGGCCGTAATAACAGGATGCGTACTTCGCTGCATAAGACATGATTTGGGTGTTCACTAAACCATCCAGCTCAAGCTGATCGCGAATCGCGCCGATGCGCCCATCCATCATATCGCTTGGCGCGATGATTTCGGCTCCGGCTTCTGCATGAGACAGCGCCTGACGTACCAGAATCTCACGAGTAATGTCGTTGATAACGTAACCGTCTGCATCAATCACGCCGTCCTGGCCGTGAGTGGTATACGGATCAAGCGCAACGTCAGTCAGTAAACCCAGTTCTGGCACGGCATCTTTCAGTGCACGAACCGCACGCTGAACCAGGCCGTTCGGGTTATAAGCTTCTTCAGCATGCAGCGACTTTCCTGCGCTCTCGATGACCGGGAACAGGGACAGCACCGGCACACCCAACTTCGCAACGGCCTCCGCTTCTTTGAGCAGCAAATCGATAGTCATGCGGTAAACGCCCGGCATTGACGACACTTCTTCCTGACGGTTTTGACCTTCCATCACGAACACAGGGTAGATCAGGTCGTTAACCGTTAACTGATTTTCTGCAACCAGGCGGCGGCTGAAATCGTGACGACGAACGCGGCGCATACGGCGGCCAGGAAACGTACCGGGAAATGCATAGCTCATTAATTTTCTCCTGATTTAAGCCAGCCGGAAAAGACGGCGGGCATTGTCATCTGTTACTTGCGCAAGCCAGGTGGGGTCTTCTCGACGCCATTCGGCTACCTTGTTCAGGATATGCGGCAAGTAACAGGGTTCGTTCCGGCGGGAAGCAGGTTTTGGTTTTAGATCCCGCGGTAACAAATAGGGGGCATCAGTTTCCAGCAACAGTTGATGTGCTGGGATTACCGGTAGCAGCTCACGTAATTCAAGGCCGCGGCGCTCATCGCATACCCAGCCAGTGACACCTATAAAAATGCCTCGGGCCAGGCATTCACGAACTTCATTTTCTGTTCCGGTAAAACAGTGCAAAACCACACCCGGTAACTTATCCAGCCACGGGTCCAGCAGAGCAATAAAGCGTTCGTGTGCTTCCCGACAATGTAAAAATACCGGCATCATCAGGTCTGCAGCAAGGGCCAGTTGTGCGGTAAAAGCGCGTTCTTGTTCAGCTGGCGTCGAGAAATTACGGTTGAAATCCAGGCCACACTCACCAATAGCTACCACTTCCGGCGCACCCGCAAGCTCGCGAATCACAGCCGCAGTTTCATCTTGCCATTGGCTGGCATCATGCGGATGAACACCCGCAGTAGACCAGCAGCCCTGATACTGTTGTGCCAGTAACAATGCCTGCTGACTTTCGTGAATATTTGTCCCGGTAAGCAGCATGCCGCTCACGCCGGCATGCTGTGCGCGAGCCACAACGTCAGCGTGGTCTTTAGTAAACTGTGAGCTGGTAAGATTTACACCGATATCAAACATAGCGTCTTCCAAACGACGACCGCCCTAATGGGCGGTCTGAAATTATGATTCTTTTTTAGAGTGATCGTCTTCTGCTTCTGGAGCATCTTCCGGGTCTTCCTCCCCACCTCTGCGCCCTTTACCGACGTAGAAACGAGAGAAAAATACACCAACTTCAAACAGGCAGTACATCGGTATTGCCAGCAGCGTTTGCGAGAAAACATCAGGCGGCGTTAACAACATGCCAACAACAAATGCACCAACCAGAATATACGGACGCTTTTTCTTAAGCGCTTCAGGCGTTGTTACACCCATCCAACACAACAGAATAATGGCAACGGGGACTTCAAAAGCCACGCCAAATGCCATAAATAGCGTCATGACAAAATCAAGGTACTTGCTGATGTCAGTCGACACCACCACACCTATCGGGGCGGTTTTTGTCAGAAAACCAAATGCGAGCGGGAACACCACAAAATAAGCAAAAGCGATGCCGATATAAAACAGCATTGAGCTGGAAAACAGTAACGGCATAACCAGCTTGCGCTCGTGCTTATAGAGCGCAGGGGCGATAAACGCCCAAATCTGATAAAGAATGACCGGTGCAGACAAAAATACCGAAACATAAATCGTCAGTTTGATTGGGGTGAAAAACGGTGACGCCACATCAGTCGCAATCATCGTTGAGCCAATAGGCATCTGCTTAATCAGCGGTGAGGCGACAATCTGATAGATGTCATTGGCAAAGTAAACCAGTGCCAGGAAAATCACCAGCACAGCGATAATGCTATTTAACAGTCGCTTGCGCAGCTCTATCAGATGGCTGATAAGCGGTTGGGTATCTTCAACGGCCATGTTTACTGTTTATCACTCGAAGTTGGGGAAGACGCTGGAGTTTTGACGGGCTCTGCTACAGGTTTAATCTGAGGTTGAATCAGCTCTTCAGAAACCTCTGCTGCCGCTGCAGCTGATGCAGGAACAACTGCTTCAGTTTCAACAGCGGGCGCTTTCTCAGGCGCACTGGCCTGATGTGCAGCAGTAGCTGGAGTCACGCCATCATGGCTGTCCTGGGCATCTTTCACTAGTGGGTTATGGATGGTGTGAGCTTCGTCACTCGCCTTTTCAGGGTCGAGAGTGTACGAGCGCTTCATCGACTCTGCTGCCTGACGCAGCTCATCCATTGATGCCTTTAGTTCCGGAGTGAGGTTATCCATGCTCGCTTTTTCAACCTTCTTCAGGCTGTCTTGTAGCTCCTGGATTTTCAACTCCTGAACCAGTTCGTTTTGTACAGTTGCTGCCAGCGAACGCAAAGCACGGACCCAACCGACGACCGTTTTAACGGCCACAGGCAAACGCTGTGGCCCGAGTACGATCAAGCCAATCACAAAAACCAGTAGCAGCTCACTGAAACCAATATCGAACACGGTTTACACCTGCTCTTTATCGTTGCTCTTTGCTTCGTCTTTTTTCACATCAGCTGGTTGCTTATCGGCCAGTGTTTTTGCTGTGAAATCAGCATCCTGAGCAGATTTATCTTTCTCTTTGTCTTCATCGTCACTCATGGCTTTTTTAAAGCCTTTGATGGATGCGCCCAAATCAGAGCCGATAGAACCCAGTTTCTTAGTACCGAAAAGCAGAACCACGATGACAGCAATGATCAACAATTGCCAAATACTGATACCACCCATAATGTTGCCTCAAATCACTGTGATGAATAGATTACGGTCTGTATTGTACCGCACGTTGTCCGTTAAAAACGATTAAAAACAGCTCAGGATGAGCGCCGCCAGCCAATCAACCAGGCCACGATGCCACCGGCCATTATCCAGGCGGGCATAAATTCCCACTCTGGCTTATTAATCAACAGCAAAGTACCACTGAGCATCAACACCGCACCAATACCAAACAGATAGCGTGACTGCGACTGGCGTACCTGGTTGCGTTGCAAATCGCGCGTTATTTTATCAACACTGTGCTGCAATTGTTTACCCTGACGCAAACTGTCGTACATCAGTTCTGGAAGTTCTGGCATTTTTTCTATCCAGAACGGGGCTTTTTCTTTAAGTGTACGAATAAGAGCCGGAATACCAACCTGATCTTTAATCCAGTCTTCCAGGAAAGGTTTGGCGGTTTTCCACAAATCCAGCTGTGGATAAAGCTGCCTTCCCAGGCCTTCAACGTAAAGCAGTGTCTTTTGTAGCAAAACCAGCTGTGGTTGCACTTCCATATTAAAGCGGCGTGCCGTATTGAACAGGTTCAGCAGCACATGGCCAAAGGAAATTTCCGCTAATGGCTTTTCAAAAATAGGCTCGCAAACGGTGCGAATAGCAAACTCGAAGTCTTCAACATTGGTTTCTGGAGGTACCCAACCTGAATCAACGTGCAGTTCAGCAACTTTGCGATAGTCACGGTTAAAGAAAGCGATAAAGTTTTCAGCCAGGTAGCGTTTGTCTTCTTTATTGAGCGAGCCGACAATGCCGCAGTCGATACCAATGTATTGCGGATCTTCAGGATGCTCGTAGCTGACAAAAATATTTCCAGGGTGCATATCCGCATGGAAGAAGCTGTCGCGGAAAACCTGGGTGAAGAACACTTGCACGCCGCGTTCCGCTAACAGTTTCATGTTGGTGCCTTGCTTGTGAAGCATCGCAATATCTGAAACGGGAATACCGTAAATTCGCTCCATCACCATCATGTCCTGGCTGCAATAGTCAGAGAACACTTCCGGCACATACAGCATCGGGCTGTCTTCAAAATTGCGGCGTAACTGAATGGCGTTTGCCGATTCACGCAACAGATTCAGCTCATCGATCAAGGTTTTTTCATATTCGCGTACCACTTCGAGCGGGCGTAAACGGCGGCCATCCGGCATCAAGCGCGGTACCCAGCGTGCGAGGCGATAGATGAGTTTCATATCCGCTTTAATGATTGGCAGGATGTCCGGGCGAATCACTTTGATGACCACATCTCGGCCATTCTCTTTCAGGCGAGCAGTATGCACTTGCGCGATAGAAGCCGATGCGAGCGGTGTTATGTCGAAATCGTCAAACCAGGTCTCAATGGGAATCCCCCCCATCGCCTGTTCGATTTGTTTCTTAGCCAATGCCCCGTCAAAAGGTGCAACACGGTCTTGCAACATAGCGAGCTGGTCAGCGATTTGTGGTGGGAACAGGTCACGACGGGTAGAGAGCATCTGCCCAAACTTGATCCATACCGGCCCCAGTTCCTGCAATGCCAGACGTAAACGCTCGCCGAGAAGTTTGTCTTTATGGCGGTTTGGCATCCAGAAAAGCATGCGCCGCCAGATGCGTAACGGCAGCGTAATACGAATGCGTGGGATCAGCTCATCCAGACCATAACTGAGAAAAGTACGGATAATGAAATAGAGGCGGCGAATTTCTCCAGGCGTCATTTGTTCTCCAGTTTGTCCAGTCGCGCAATGAGTGCGTCAACCTTACGTTCGACTGCTGCCGTTTCCTCGGCAAACCATGCGACTTCCAACGACCCCGGTGCCATTCTCCACTCTTCAGTAATGGCTTCTGAAAGGTATTGTTGGTTACGGGCAAATCCTTTTTTCAACAACTTACCGCCACCGCGAATCACTTTGCTGATGCCTTCCGCAGCAATATCACCGATATACGGAGCTAATAATTCAGCAGGGTCGAACTCAGCCAGATCCATCAACGCGACCCAATTCTGGACCACCTGAAGCTCGCCTTCCACCTCCAGCTCACCGCTGCGAATGAGCGCAGTAAGCTGCTGTCGGTCACGCAATTTCGGTAATGTGCTCAGCCCAGTTTTCACCAGACAGTCGGCTTCGCCTTCCCACTGCGCTAACACATCAAGTTGTTGCTCGCTGAAGACCAGCACAATCGGCGATGAGAACTCTTTGAGTTCAACACGCAACACCTTACCCACTAAGCGCTGACGCGCGGCTTTCAATCCACGGTCACGCCAGAGAAATGTATTGAGGATATTTTCTATTCCAGCAGTGATCAGCGGCGTACCTGAAGAAAGCAGCAATGGCATCACGAGTTCCCTGTCAGAATTTATAACCACGGTGCAGTGCAACCACGCCAGCGGTCAGATTGAAGTAGGTGGTATTTTCAAAGCCAGCCTCTTCCATCATCGCTTTCAGTGTTTCTTGATCCGGGTGCATACGAATAGATTCAGCCAGGTAACGGTAGCTTTCGGCATCTTGTGCAACGATTTCACCGATACGCGGCAGAATGTGGAAAGAATAGGCATCGTAGGCTTTGCTCAGGGGTTCGATAATCGGTTTGGAGAATTCCAGAACCAGCAGACGACCACCTGGTTTTAATACGCGGTACATTGAACGCAGTGCTTTTTCTTTATCGGTCACATTACGCAGGCCGAAAGAGATAGTGATGCAGTCAAAGAAGTTATCCGGGAAAGGCAAGGCTTCAGCGTTAGCCTGAACATAGTTCACATTGCCAACCACACCGATGTTGCGCAGTTTTTCGCGCCCCATTTTCAGCATTGAGTCGTTGATATCCGCCAGAACCACTTCGCCCGTTTCGCCAACCAGACGGGAGAACTTAGCGGTTAAATCGCCAGTGCCTCCAGCTAAATCCAGTACGCGCTGACCACGGCGAACACCACTGCAATCAATGGTAAAACGCTTCCAGATACGATGGATGCCGAATGACATCAGGTCATTCATCACGTCGTATTTTGCGGCCACAGAGTGGAACACATTAGCGACCATATCGGCCTTTTGTTCTTTCGCTACAGTGCGAAAACCAAAGTGTGTTGTTTCCTGGGATTCTTCAACCATCTCAATGCCTGCTTATCCAAAAAATGTTCATGAAGTGTAACAGAACGAGCCCTAAAGCCCTATGCTTCAAGCTGCAGGGATTAACCTGAACTTAACGCTCACCAACGATACGTCGGTTCTCTAAACTGTTGTCCGTGCTCTTTTCTTCGTCGTTTTCATGCTCGTGGCGAACTGAATTCTCGTCTTCTTCAAATCTGGCCTGTTCGACCAAATCTGGATTAATCTCACGTTTAACCTCAACGCCCAGCCCACGAAACGCATCGGCCTGCACGAGAATATTACCGCGTCCTGAAGAGAGCTTTTTCATCGCCTGCCGGTAGTTGTCCTGCGCTTTATCGAGGCTCTGGCCGATCGCCGACATGTCATCCACAAAGAGGCGCATTTTGTCATACAGGCGACTGGCGCGTTCGGCAATTTGTTGCGCATTACGGCTTTGGTGTTCATAACGCCACAAATTGGCAACGGTTCGTAGCGCCACCAGCAAGGTCGTCGGGCTGACCAGCATAATGTTATTTTTGAGCGCTTCACTGATGAGTTCAGGCTGGCGGTCAATTGCCAGTAAAAACGCAGGCTCGACAGGAATGAACATCAACACATAATCCAGCGAACGCAACCCCGGCAACTGCTGATAATCTTTACGGCCCAGCATGCGAATATGGTTACGCATGGCGGCAATATGTTCGTTGAGGGCGCTTTCACGGGTCAGTTCATCGTCACCGTTGTAATAACGTTCGTAGGCCACTAACGTCATCTTGGCGTCGATCACCACATCTTTACCCTGTGGCAAACGCACGATCACATCAGGCTGCATACGGCTGTTATTTTCGAGCTGAATATTCACCTGTGTTTCGTATTCATAACCTTCGCGTAAACCTGACGCTTCCAACACCCGCGTCAAGATCACTTCGCCCCAATTGCCCTGAGTTTTGTTATCCCCTTTCAGGGCTTTGGTGAGATTCAGTGCCTCTTGCGCCATTTGGGCATTCAGCTGTTGCAGGCTGCGGATTTCATGGGTCAGCGTGTGGCGTTCACGAGCCTCCTGGCCAAAGCTTTCCTGAACCTGGCGGCGGAAACCATCCAGTTGCTCACGCAGCGGCGACAGTAATCCGTTCAAACTCTGGCGGTTTTGTTCTTCAACTTTGCGGCCACTTTGCTCAAAAATACGGTTAGCGAGGTTTTCAAACTGTTCGCTGAGGCGCTGCTCGCTGTTGAGCATCTGGCGATGTTTGTCATCGGCATTCAGGCGGGTTTGTTCCAGCAATGTGGAGAGTTCGCGAATATCAGCTTCTTGCGCACTGTTGATTTCGAGCTGGGTGCGTAGCTCGCGATTAAGCTGCTCACACTCCGCTTTCCAGTGCTGATTTTGCTGCAACTCTTGCCGGGCCGCAGTCAGTTCGCCGTAGATTTCTCGTTGTTCTTCATGCAGTGCGGATTGCCGCCCGGCAGCCCGCAAACTTGCCAGCAACCAACCCGTCAAAACCCCCACCAGCGTAACGCCGATGCCGAATAAAATAGAAAGATCCACAGTCACTCCTACAAGCCATGCCAAACCCCAGCAAAATAAAATTCTGCTGTATAAATGTCCAGATGAAAAGGGATTTCCTGCGAGGTGTTACGCAAAGAGTAAAAATTAAGCCGGCTTGCACCGGCTTTGGGGAAACTAGATTAAGCGGCGAGCCGCTTCCACGACGATTTTCACCGCATGGCTTTCGGTTTTCTTCATGGTCTCAGCGTTCGGGATCTCTTGCTGAGTACGGTTTACAATCACACCAGCAACCATACCCGCACGCAAGCCCTGGCTTGCACACATGGTCAGAAGGGTCGCAGATTCCATCTCGTAGTTCATCACGCCCATCTGCTGCCATTCTTCCATGGAGCCTTTGTAGCGGTTAACAACGCGGCCTGAGAAGGTGTCGTAGCGTTCCTGACCCGGGTAGAAGGTATCAGAAGATGCCGTCACGCCAATGTGCGTGGTCGCGCCGATAGATTTCGCGGCTTCAACCAGTGCGGTGGTACAAGCAAAATCTGCAACTGCCGGGAATTCCATTGGTGCAAAGTGCAGGCTGGCACCGTCAAGGCGCACAGACGCGGTGGTCACCAGAACATCACCAACATTAATATGCGGCTGAATAGCGCCTGTCGTCCCGATACGCAGGAAGGTACGAATACCCAGTTGTGCCAGTTCTTCCACAGCGATTGAAGTAGACGGGCCGCCGATACCGGTAGAGCACACGATAACTGGCTTGCCGTCTAATTCCGCACGCCAGGTAGTAAATTCACGGTGGGCAGCCAGTTTGACCGGCTTGTCCATCAGCACAGCGATTTTTTCAACTCGCTCAGGATCGCCCGGGACGATGGCAAGTGTTGCCCCCTGCAGATCACTTTTGGTTAGGCCGAGGTGAAAAACATCAGACTTGGACATAACAGAACTCCTGCGTTGAATAGATTGGCTTGCGCCTCAAGAAGGTACTTTACAGAACCCCTGCAAAAAATTTCGTGACGCATTTCACTTTGAATGAAACAAATTACATCAATTTCATATTTTTTGGTGACTCCTGTCACATTTAAGCGTGCTACCTGTTCCTTTTTCAGACAGCGAAAACATTTTAGTCTGGAGATTAGCCTAAATAAATCCTGGCTATAGTTATCGCACTGCGCTAATCAAAAAGGAGAATGCTAATGAAAGAAGAACAAGCCACAGGTCATTTGCCGGGCGGGAATTTTGCGCCAGCGGCCTCCCCACCTGCTTCAACAGTACTGCATACCCCAGATGACGCAATTCAGGCCGGGGAAACCTCGATTCCCACCCGGGGCGAGAATATGCCCGCTTATCACGCCCGCCCAAAAGACGCGGCAAGTTCTTTGCCTATCGTAATTGTGGTGCAGGAAATTTTCGGTGTGCATGAACATATTCGCGACATTTGCCGCCGTCTGGCGCTGGAAGGGTATCTCGCCATCGCGCCAGAGCTTTATTTCCGTCAGGGCGATCCTAATGAGTATGCCGACATTCCAACTTTATTCAGCGGGCTGGTATCCAAAGTACCTGATGCACAAGTGCTGGCCGACCTCGATCATGTCGCCAATTGGGCGGCTCGTAACGGCGGTGATGCTCATCGCCTGATGATGACTGGCTTTTGCTGGGGCGGACGGATTACCTGGCTGTACGCCGCGCATAATCCTCAATTAAAAGCAGCGGTAGCGTGGTACGGCAAGCTGGTCGGCGAAAAGTCGTTAAATTCACCGCATTACCCTGTAGACGTTGCCATTAATTTGAACGCGCCGGTTTTGGGATTGTATGGCGCAGAAGATACCAGTATTCCGCCTGAAACTGTGGAGACCATGCGTCATGCGCTGCGCGCCGCAAATGCCAACGCAGAAATCATTGTTTACCCGGAAGCGGGCCATGCGTTCAATGCTGACTACCGCCCGAGCTATCATGAAGAGTCCGCAAAAGATGGCTGGCTACGCATGTTGCAGTGGTTCGTACGCTATGGTGCGAAGAAGTAACGAATACGACCCTGGCCATGGTCAGGGTATTAACCAAAGGAGGGGTGAAGGAAATAGCGTAAATGAGATAAACAACATGTCACTCTGATTAGAATAATAAATAGAAAACTACATTCCCGCCACAACAATACATACCTTCCACCAATGAATTATCACTTAACCATATAAATATTTCATTGTTGATAATTCATTTATAAAAATGTTGCATCTCAATATTATCGGGAAAAAAATAAAAACATTAAAGCTTGTGGGTGGTATTGCAATTTTGTTAAGTGCACCAATAGTTCTTACAACATTTTTTATTATTGCAATAGGTATCGGTCTAAATGTAGGGTTAAATACGTTAGATAACGAAATGGGTTTATCTGCCAGCCTAAAAGAAAAACTTCGCATTGCACTCGCAACAAGAACAGCGAACAAAGGAGTGGAATAGCCAACATACGTCGCTATTTTTCAATCTATTCTCTAATGCATCGAGCTAAAAAATGAGTAAAGAGACTATTTTACATTGGATTATTATTAAGTTCGCTAATGTAGCATTGCTGCTTTCAGCATCAGCTTATTTGGGGGGGCATTTAGTGTTTTCACATTTCTTATATTTTTAATTATCGCATTCCTGCTCCCTATATGGTTGATGTTCTCACCTTATAGCAACTGCCCTCAGGAAAGACTCGGCGCCTATTATGTTACCGATTTAGAACTCTGTAAGACCATCGACCCGAGAAACTGGAAAATCGAAAAAATAAACCAGGGTTGACGATGGTGATCGGAGCAGGAATATCAATAATTGGCTAAGTCGACGGTTTGTACGAATACCCTCTCCCTGAGGGAGAGGGTTAGGGTGAGGGCAAAAAATCAAGCGCTACGCAGGTTCTGTGCCGCTTTTACCATGTTTGCCAACGCCTGGCGGGTTTCCGGCCAGCCGCGGGTTTTCAGCCCGCAGTCCGGGTTCACCCACAAGCGCTCAGCCGGAACAGACTCTGCCGCTTTCTTAAGCAATGCTTCAATCCATTCCACACTTGGCACGTTTGGCGAGTGGATGTCATACACGCCCGGCCCAATTTCGTTCGGGTATTCGAACTCTTTAAACGATTCCAGCAAGTCCATATCCGAACGTGAGGTTTCGATAGTGATCACGTCTGCATCCAGCGCCGCAATGGAATCCATGATGTCGTTGAACTCGCAGTAACACATGTGAGTGTGGATCTGCGTGTCGTCGCGCACTACGGCGGCATTCAGGCGGAAGGCTTCCACGCCCCATTCCAGATACGCCTGCCAGTCGGACTGGCGCAGCGGTAAACCTTCGCGCAGTGCGGGTTCGTCAATCTGGATGATGCCGATACCTGCAGCTTCCAGGTCTGCCACTTCGTCACGCAGCGCTAAGGCGATTTGTTTGGCGATGGTTTCACGGCTCACGTCTTCGCGGGGGAATGACCAGCAAAGAATGGTGACCGGGCCAGTTAGCATGCCTTTCACTGGTTTGTCGGTCAGGGATTGCGCGTACTTCGCCCATTCCACCGTGATAGCTTCCGGGCGGCTGATGTCACCAATAACAACCGGTGGTTTCACGCAGCGAGAACCGTAGCTTTGCACCCAACCGTTTTGGGTAAACACGAAGCCGTCGAGGTGTTCGCCGAAATATTCCACCATGTCGTTACGCTCGGCTTCACCGTGAACCAGCACGTCCAGACCTAAACGTTCCTGCTCAGCAACAGCCTGTTTGATGTGTTCAGCAATACCGGTGCGGTAGTTGTTGGCGTCCAGATTGCCTTTTTTGAAATCGAGGCGTAGGCCACGGATTTCAGTGGTTTGCGGGAACGAACCGATCGTCGTTGTCGGCCAGGCTGGCAGATTGAAGCGCTGACGCTGAGCCTGAGCACGAACGGTGTAGTCGTTCTGGCGTTGGCTGTCTTGCGCAGTGATCGTCGCCAGGCGCTGTTCTACTGCCGCATTATGTACGCGTTGTGAATGACGGCGAGCCTGAATCGGCGCACTCCACTCAACCAGTTTTTCTGTGTTACCGCTGTTCAGCGCGTCAGTCAGCAAAGACAATTCGGCACATTTTTGCAGAGCGAAGGCAAACCAGCTTTTCACTTCTGCATCCAAACGTGTTTCAACGCTCAGGTCGATTGGGCTGTGCAGCAGTGAGCAAGAAGAGGCAACCCACAGATCACGTTTACCAACCAGGTCTTTAAGCTGCGCATATTTCTCAATCAAATCCGCACGCCAGACGTTGCGGCCATTAATCACGCCGGCTGACAGCAGCCAGCCAGCAGGCAATTGCTGATGCAGCGCGTTGATGTCGTCTTTGCCATGCACGAAGTCAACGTGCAAACCCTGCACAGGCAGCGCGGTGATGGTATTCAGGTTTGGCGTCACGCCTTCAAAATAGGTGGTTAGCAGCAGCTTAACGTTGCCAGCCAGCGCGTCGTAAGCCGGTTTGAAAGCATCCAGCCAAACTTGCGGTAACTCCAGCACCAGCGCTGGTTCGTCAATTTGCACCCATTCGATACCGCGTTTTGCCAGTTCAGCCAGCACCTGCTGGTAAACCGGAAGAATATCTTTCAGCAGGCTCAGTCGGTCGAACTGCTTGCCTTTCACTTTACCCAACCACAGATAAGTGACCGGGCCAAGCAGCACAGGTTTCACGTTGTGGCCGAGTGCCAGCGCTTCGTCGACTTCATCCAGAAGCTGCGTCCAGGTCAGTTTGAACTGCTGGCCTTGGGTGAATTCCGGAACCATGTAGTGGTAGTTGGTGTTAAACCATTTGGTCATTTCAGCGGCTGCGGCAGGTTCACCCGTTGGCGCACGGCCACGGCCCAGGCGGAACAGGGTATCGAGACTGACGCTGCCGTCCGCGTTCTGATGACGAGCCGGCACATTGCCAAGCAGCAAGCTGGTGGTCAGAACGTGATCGTACCAGGCGAAGTCGCCTACAGGCAGTAATTCCACACCCGCTTCTTTTTGTTGTTCCCAGTGGCGGGCACGCAGTTCGCGGCCCACCGCCAGTAATTCTTCCTGAGTGGAGTTGCCCGCCCAGTAACTTTCTTGTGCTTTTTTCAGTTCGCGACGCAGGCCAACACGGGGGAAGCCGAGGGTGTGATTAAGTATTGTCATTTTATGCCCCTTGATGAATTTTCAGATTTAGCCATCCAGATGTTTACACCGCTATCTTGCAAAGGTACTGTATAATCCTCAAGCGCAATTTGCTCATGCCGAAGTGAAGGACATTCATGATCGAGATCAAACACCTGCGGACGCTACAGGCGTTACGAAATTGCGGCTCTTTAGCCGCCGCCGCCGCCGCGTTGCATCAAACCCAATCGGCGCTTTCTCATCAGTTCAGCGATCTGGAGCAGCGCCTTGGGTTCCGCTTGTTTGTTCGTAAAAGCCAGCCACTGCGCTTTACTCCGCAGGGCGAAGTGCTGTTACAACTGGCTGAACAGGTGCTGCCACAAATAAGCCGTGCCCTTCAGGCTTGTAACGAACCACATCAGACTACGCTGCGAATCGCCATCGAATGCCATAGCTGTATTCAGTGGCTGACACCGGCGCTGGAGAACTTCCACAAGAGCTGGCCGCTGGTGGATTTGGATTTCAAATCAGGCGTGACGTTTGACCCACAGCCTGCTTTGCAGCAGAGCGAACTGGATATCGTTTTAACCTCGGACATTCTGCCGCGCAGTGGCCTGCACTATTCGCCGATGTTTGATTATGAAGTGCGCCTGGTGCTGGCCACGGATCACTCGCTGGCGAACAAAACGCGTATTGAGCCTGAAGATTTGAGCAGCGAAACGTTGTTGATTTACCCGGTGCAGCGCCAACGTCTGGATATCTGGCGCCATTTCTTGCAACCGGCTGGAGTTAGCCCATCGCTGAAGAGTGTCGATAACACATTGTTATTGATTCAGATGGTATCAGCACGCATGGGCATTGCCGCACTGCCGCATTGGGTGGTGGAGAATGTTGAACGCCAGGGTTTGGTGGTGACCAAAACCCTGGGCGAGGGATTGTGGAGCCGGTTGTATGCCGCCGTGCGCGATGGCGAACAGCGCCAACCCGCTACGGAAGCGTTTATTCGCTCGACGCGTTCACACGCTTGCGAGCATCTGCCGTTTGTGCGGAACGCGGAGCGACCCAACGGCGATGCACCCATAGCGAAGCCATTATCACCGTCCCACCAATAATGAAACTCGGCCAGTGGGGTTGCTCTTGCCAGATGGCGAGGTTAACCAGCAGCCCTGCCGGAACATGCACGTTGTTCATGATGCCGAGTGTCCCCGCATCCACTTGAGTCGCGCCATAGTTCCACATGAAGTAACCCAGCCCGGATGCCACCACGCCGAGCCATATCAGGATGCCCCATTGCAGATGGGTCGTTGGGAGCTTTTGTGGGTTCCCCAGCGCAAACCATGCCGTCACCGCCACCATAAAAGCGCCAAGATAAAACCATGAAAATGCGCAGTGCTGCGGCATCGGGCGCGTTTCCATCAGGCGTTTGTAGCCGACCATACCGATGGCGAAACAGATGTTTGCCGCCTGTACCAAAAGCAGGCCAATCCAGAAGTGATCGCTGACTTTGTCATAGCGAATAATCGCCGCACCTATCACCGCCAGTCCTGCACTCAATGCATATCCCCAGCGCAATTTATTACCGCTTATCAAATCGTAAATCAGCGTGACATACAGCGGCGTCATCACCGTAAACAGCAGGAATTCCGAAACGGTGAGGTAGAGATAAGCCTGGAAGCTAAACAGGTACATCACACCAAGTTGCAGCGCACCCACCAGCATATAAAGCAGCAGTGTTTTCACGCTGTAGCCTTTAAAACGCAGGAACGGCAGGAACACTAACGCCGCAAGCCCGACGCGCATCAGCACGGAAAAATAGCTGTCGACATGCCCGGCAAGGTATTCGCCAATCAGGCTAAAAGAGAAGGCCCACAGAATGGTGGTGATGATGAGTAACGGCACGATGAAGTCTCTACAACAGGCAATTTATTCACCATTGTAGCGAAGGGTATGACGCGGAGTTGAATTATTTGGTTGACGAGTGGTGATTAATTCACCACTCGTTTTTCACGAATTAATCTTTACCGAGGAACATTTTACGCAGGTAATGTGGAACGGCGTTATCCGCGTTGGTACCAATCACTTCCAGCTCTGGCAACAAGTCTTTCAGGCGCTGGTGAGCGTTGCCCATGATGCAGCCTTTACCCGCCATGCTGAGCATTTCAGCGTCGTTCATGCCGTCGCCAAAAGCGATGCACTCTTTCAGGCTATAACCCATCGCTTTGGATACCGCTTCCAGTGCGTGGCCTTTCGATACGCCACCCGCCATCACTTCCAGGCAAGTCAGGGTTGAGAAACTCACGTTGACGCGGTCACCCCAACGGGCAATTAACGCTTGCTCAAGCGGCAGCAGTTTTTCGTGCGAATCGCAGGTAAAGAACACTTTGCTGACGCCATCGGATTCCAGCAAACCAGGCTCAAACAGGCTGTAATTGAACACCGCTTCTTTAAAATATTTCATCTCTTCCGGGCGGTGGCGGTTCATAAACCACTGGTCGCCACGGTAGACGTTGGTCACGATATCTTGATTGGTATGCACCACACCAAACAGATCATGAGCGATGTCGGTATCAAGGTCGTGACTGAACACCAGGTTGCCGTCTGTATCGTGAACGCGCGCACCGTTTGAGGTGATCATGTAGGCTTTGATTTCGAGGTTGTCGCGGATTTGCCCGACATCAATATGGTGACGACCGGTCGCGAAAACGAAGTGAACGCCTTCAGCGGTGAGCAGTTTCAGCGTTTCTTTAGCATACGGGGTCAGAAGGTGGTCGGGGGACAGCAACGTGCCATCTAAGTCAGACGCAACGACATGGTACATAGGATTAGTAAACCTCTGGTGAAGAAAATTAACGATGCCGATCAAAAAACGCGATGATGGCATTCAGCGCTTCGGTTCGCATATCGTCCTTTTCGAACAGGATCTCATGATACGCACCGTTTATGACGTAAGGTGTTTCCCCCTCACAAGGGTTGCCCGCCGCAGCTCGAAGTTCACAGAATTGGTCATGCGCGCGGTTATCAACAACGCGCTCCTCTTCTGCTTGCAGGATAAATATCGGCGTGGTGATAGCAGTGGCTCCCGCTAAAACCTGTTCTCCTGCGAGTATCCCTTCTCTTACCCAGTGATTCGTTGGCCCACCCAACCGCAATGCTGGCTCATCAGCATAAAAACGCAGATTGCGGCGGTAACGTTCACGGCTATGGGTCAGGACATTAACGCTAAATGGTAATGCGCGCCAGCGGCCAGTTCCGATTGCATAACCCTCGCGAATACGTTGATGGCCTTCCGCCCAATCAAGAATATGGCGCACCATCCAGTCAGGCCAGCGCAAGGCGATACCAAACATCGGTGCACACAGCGCAACGGCATCAAAGCATTGTGAATTTTTTTCAAGCCACAGGGTGATGATTGCCCCGCCCATAGAGTGCGCTAAAGCGTAGCGTTTTCTCCACGGGCCATTGGCGACTTCGTGCTGATAAAAGCGGTCAAAGTCGTCAACATAGTCGCTAAACTTCGCCACGTGCCCGCGATGTGAATCCGATAGCATTCGCCCGGATCGCCCTTGGCCACGGTGGTCGATAATTAAAACGTCGAACCCACAGTGGAACAAGTCATAAGCCAGTTCAGCGTATTTTACGTAGCTTTCGATACGCCCAGGGCAAACCACAATCACTCTGTCATGATCCTGCGCGCGAAAGCGTACGTAGCGTACCGGCACTTCATCGACGCCTGAAAATTCACACTCTTCGCGCTGCCGCCAGAAGTCCATCAGTGGACCGGTGGTGAAAGCTGCAAAGGCGCTTTCCCTGTTTGACCATCCATTTTTATGCTGAGTCATATCGCTTTTTTGTGATTCGTAGCACGCTCATCAACAATAGCGTATTGTGGCATAAAAGTGTTCTTTCAGGGAATTTCACATGAGTGTTGAGTGGTGGTTTACCTATCTCGTGACCACAATAATCCTGAGTCTTTCCCCCGGTTCTGGGGCGATTAATACCATGACTACCGCCATCAGCCACGGCTATCGCGGCGCGGCTGCGTCCATTGCCGGGCTGCAAACCGGCCTGGCGATTCATATCGTGTTGGTGGGGATTGGACTGGGCGCTATTTTTTCGCACTCGCTGCTGGCATTTGAAATATTGAAATGGGCGGGTGCCGCTTACCTTGTCTGGTTGGGTATTCAGCAATGGCGTGCCGCAGGGGCGATTGATTTAAATACGCTCGCCACCAGCCAGCCACGTAGCCGCCTGTTTAAACGGGCGATTTTTGTGAATCTCACCAACCCTAAAAGCATTGTCTTTCTCGCGGCACTTTTCCCGCAATTTATCGCACCAAATCAGCCGCAAGCGGCGCAGTATTTAATACTCGGCGTCACCACGGTGGTGGTCGATATTATCGTGATGATTGGCTATGCGGGGCTTGCGACACGCATTGCGGGCTGGATTAAAGGGCCACGTCAGATGAAAGCGTTGAACCGCGTGTTTGGTTCACTGTTTATGTTGGTTGGCGCGCTCCTCGCCTCAGCACGCCAGTAATACCCGTAATACTTCAAGTTGCAGGGGTGTTGGCTGCAACTCGAATTATTTTGGGTATACAAGGAAGGATTAGCGGGAAATAATCAGGTGGATGCCGAATCCGGCAAACAATGCACCGGCAACACCATCAATCCACTTCGCAAGGCGCTGATAACCCCGGCGCATTTGCGGCAGTGCGAACAAGCTGGCAACGATGGTAAACCAGGCGAAAGTTTCCAGCGCAATCATTACAAATAATCCCCAACGCTCAGCGCTTCCTACATCATTGCTAACAAACAGCGAGAACACGCTCCCGAAGTAAATAATAGCTTTAGGATTCGACAGGTTGGTGAGCAGACCTTTCAGGAAGCTGCGCCCGCCATGTGCTAATTCGACCGCTGGCAATTCCTGGGTGACCTTTTCTTTCTTCAGTGCACTACGCAGCATCTGATAGCCCATCCAGCACAAATACAAGCCACCACCAATCATGATGATGTTATGCAGCCAGGCCATTTTTTCGAGGATCAGGTTAAGGCCGAGCAGCGCCACACCTGACCAGACCATCACGCCACCGGTAATACCCAGCACGCCCATCATGGCTTCTTTACGGGAACGGCTCACCGCGGTCTGCGAAACAAAAAAGAAATCCGGGCCGGGAGTGACCAGCGCAACTATATGCAATACCGCTACGGTCAGAAAAAGCGTCAACATAGGAAATAACTCGCTGGATTATTATTTTGGAGAATAACTATACGAGTTGCAGCCAGGGCTGGCTACTACTCATCTTCGCCGTCGACATGGCTACGAATAAGTGCCATAAACTCGCGCCCAAAGCGTTCAAGCTTCCGCGTACCCACACCGTTCACACCCAGCATTTCACCCGGCGAGAGCGGCATTTGCTCGGCCATTTCAATCAATGTGGCATCGTTGAATACCACGTATGGCGGGATGTTTTCTTCATCGGCAATGGCTTTGCGCAGTTTACGCAGCTTGGCAAACAGCTTGCGGTCGTAGTTGCCACCGAACACTTTCGGGCTGGATTTCGATTTGATGGCCACAACGCGAGGCACTGCGAGCATTAAAGGTTCTTCACCGCGTAAAAATGGACGAGCGGCTTCGGTTAACTGCAACGCAGAGTGTTGAGCAATGTTTTGCGTCACCACACCAAGGTGAATCAACTGACGAATAACGCTAACCCAGTGCTCGTGCGTATGATCGCGCCCTTCGCCGTAGATCTTGAGTTTGTCGTGCCCATATTCGCGAATACGCTGGTTATTCGCCCCGCGCAGCACTTCGACTACATACCCCATGCCGAAGCGCTGACCGACACGATAGATACAGGATAGTGCTTTTTGCGCGTCCATCAGCCCGTCGTAACGGCGCGGTGGATCGAGGCAAATATCGCAGTTGCTGCAAGACTGCTGGCGACCTTCGCCAAAGTAATTCAGCAGTACCAGGCGGCGGCAGGTTTGCGCTTCAGCAAACGCGCCCATCGCATTCAGTTTATGGCGCTCGATGTCCTGCAATTGCCCGACGGGTTTTTCTTCGAGGCATTTACGCAGCCAGGCCATATCAGCCGGATCGTAAAATAGCATCGCTTCCGCAGGCAGGCCGTCACGCCCGGCGCGGCCCGTTTCCTGATAATAGGATTCAATATTACGTGGTATGTCGAAGTGCGCGACAAAACGGACGTTGGGCTTGTTGATGCCCATACCGAATGCCACGGTAGCGACCACGATTTGCAGATCATCACGCTGGAATTTTTCTTGCACTTCAGCACGCACCTGGTGTTCAAGCCCGGCGTGATACGCACCAGCGCTGATCCCTTTGCTTTGCAGGCGTGCGGCGGTGTCTTCGACTTTTGCGCGGCTATTACAGTAAATAATGCCGGATTTCCCGCGCTGTTCTTGCACGTAACGCATCAGTTGATCGAGAGGCTTAAACTTCTCCATCAGCATGTAGCGAATATTTGGGCGGTCAAAACTGCTAATTTCGATATACGGATCTTGCAGACCTAACAGGCGAACAATATCAGCACGTGTGGTGTCGTCTGCTGTAGCGGTGAGGGCAATAAACGGCACCGTCGGCAGGCGCTGGCGCAATTGGCCCAGTGCGGCATATTCCGGGCGGAAATCGTGGCCCCACTGCGAAATACAGTGCGCTTCATCGACCGCCACCATCGACAAGTGCCAGTGGCTGATTTGCTCGATGAAGTTATCCATCATCAACCGCTCTGGTGCGATGTAAAGCAGGCGAATCTGCCCGGTGCGGCAACCGGCGAGCACGTCTTGTTGCTGCTCGCGGCTTTGTGTGGAGTTAAGACAGGCCGCCGCAACGCCGTTTGCCAGCAGTTGATCGACCTGATCTTTCATCAGGGAAATCAGCGGAGAAACCACCACGGTCAACCCGCCGAATACCAGGGCCGGGATTTGATAGCACAGTGATTTACCACCGCCAGTCGGCATGACAACCAGGCAATCACGCCCTTCCAGCACCGTTTCGATGATGGTTTCCTGACCCGGGCGGAACTGTTGATAGCCAAAGGTATCTTGCAAAACCTGTCTGGCCAGCACTGCCTGATTAATTACTTCCGCCTGTGTCACGCTTTCCCCACCACAAAAACCGCCGAATTTTTAGAACAGATCGTTAAGCATAACGCCGACACCGAAGCGTGTCTGGTTAAAGTTGTAATCAATTAATGACTCACCGTAGCCACTATAAAGTTGGGTATAGAGGCGAACGTGCTTAGTGACCGGATAACTAAAGCCAAATTCCGCGCCGCCGTAACCGGTATTCCAGTTGTACTGGCCTTTCATACTCAGGATCGCATCACCAAATTGATAGCCAACGCGCAACTGGTAGTAGCCCATGTATTTGGTGATATCCGGGTTGTCGTCGGTGTCGCCGATGACATACCACGGTTTCACTTCAACCATCCAGTTACCATTTTCAGCCATCAGGCGCGTGTATAAACGGTTCCAGCTACGGGAAGTCGGGTCAGAGCGACCGTTGGAGTCGTGATTATAACCAAACTCCACGTCACGTAATGTCCAGCCAGCAAAGGACTCATCGGTCGCGAAACCGAGGAAAACCTGCGGTTCGTAGTTAGTTTCGCGGAAAGGTGAAGACTCGCCGCTGTTTGATAACTGCCACCATGATTTCTGGGTATACGACGCACCTAATACCGAGTTTGAGCCGAGAATACCGCGCCAGATAGGGAACGCGAGGCTAAGCTGGAATTTTACTTCATCCTTTCTGGCGTTATCAGACCAGTTGTAACTTTTGATCGCTTCTTTATTGAGGTCATCTGTCACCGTATAAATTAAATAGTTGGTTTCATACGGATACAGTGTGAACGGATTATCGTGTTCCAGCAGCATGTTAGCGATGATACTGCCGCGAACAGCAGGTTTATCATGCACTTCTTTAATCGTGGCTTCCTGTGCGTAAGCCGTCATTGGCAACAGACTGGCAGCCAATAGCCATCCCAGAAACATGCGCATCGGCAATATTCTCCTGAACAAAAAGGTTTCAAATTATTTTCTCGGACACATTCTACATAGATATGGATGCGCAAGCTCTGTCTACATTTCTTAAAGTGGCAATCAACGATTTCGAAGCATAAAATAAACAATTGGTTAACATTATGATTTTGTTTTGATCGAGGATGATCCATGTCTACCGCATTTCTGACCCCTGAAGCCGCCTTGCAACTGGTCGGTGAGATTTTTGTTTATCACATGCCGTTTAACCGCGCGCTGGGTCTGGAGCTTATACGCTATGAGAAAGACTACGCTGAGCTGTGCTTTAATAATCAACCCATGATGGTCGGGAATTGGGCGCAAAGCATCCTGCATGGCGGGGTGATTGCCTCTTCGCTAGATGTCGCGGCAGGCCTGGTTTGCGTCGGTAGTACGCTTACGCGCCACGACAGCATTAACGAAGAAGAGCTGCGCCAACGCCTGTCAAAAATGGGCACTATCGATTTGCGCGTCGATTATTTACGTCCGGGACGTGGGCAACGCTTTACCGCCAGCAGCAGCCTGCTACGTGCCGGGAATAAGGTAGCGGTTGCCCGTGTGGAGTTACACAACGAAGATAAGCTACATATCGCCAGCGCCACGGCGACCTACATGGTGGGGTGAGAAGATAAATCCTGTTACTATTTGCACACTATTTTTCTCAGAGTTTATTTCATGGATGCGAAACAAACCCGCCAGGGCGTGATTCTTGCACTTATCGCGTATTTTATTTGGGGCATTGCACCCGCCTATTTCAAACTGATCCAGGATGTACCGGCTGATGAAATCCTCACTCATCGCATCATCTGGTCTTTCTTCTTTATGGTGGCGCTGATAAGCATTAGCCGCCAGTGGCCGCAGGTGAAAAAATCCTGTCAGAACCGTAAAAAGGTGCTGGCGATGGCGGTTTCTGCGGTGCTAATTGGCGGCAACTGGCTGCTGTATATCTGGGCGGTGAATAATCATCACATGCTGGAAGCCAGCCTCGGCTACTTCATCAACCCGCTGGTTAACGTGGTGCTGGGGATGATTTTCCTTGGTGAGCGTTTCCGTCGCATGCAGTGGGTCGCCGTGGCACTGGCGGCCTGTGGGGTTTTAGTTCAGCTTTGGACGTTTGGCTCGCTGCCGATCATCGCACTTGGTCTGGCGTTCAGCTTCGCATTTTACGGGCTGGTGCGTAAGAAAATTGCCGTGGATGCGCAAACCGGAATGTTGGTGGAAACGCTGTGGTTGCTGCCGATTGCCGCCATCTATTTGTTTGGCATCGCAGACAGTTCGACCAGCCATATGGGGCAAAACTCACTGTCGCTGAACTTACTGCTGATTGCTGCGGGCGTGGTAACAACGATCCCATTGCTGTGTTTCACCGCTGCGGCAACGCGCCTGCGCCTCTCGACGCTGGGTTTCTTCCAGTACATTGGCCCGACGCTAATGTTCCTGCTGGCAGTAACGTTCTACGGTGAAGTAATAGGCAAAGATAAGTTGCTGACCTTTGGATTTATTTGGGCAGCGCTGGCGTTATTTATTCTTGATGCGGTTTATACCCAGCGTAAGTTGCGCAAAATAGCCTAACGGTGGATGACGCTGTCGCTTATCCCACCCTACGATCAAATGGTTTTGTAGGTCGGGTAAGCGCAGCGCCACCCGACAATTTCACAACCAGTTCTTGCGCTTGAAGTAGAGATACGGTGCCAGGCCCGCGAGAATCATCACGATAATCGCCGCCGGGTAACCGAAACTCAGTTTCAACTCAGGCATAAACTCGAAGTTCATCCCGTAGCTGGATGCCACAAGCGTTGGCGGCAGGAAAACGACCGATACCACCGAGAAGATCTTGATGATGCGGTTCTGCTCGATGTTGATAAAGCCCATCGCCGCCTGCATCAGGAAGTTCACCTTCTGGAACAGCGATTCGTTGTGTGGCAGCAGGGATTCGATATCGCGCAGGATTTCACGCGCCTGCTCAAGCTGGCCGCTCGGCAAACGCGCTTTACGCACCAGGAAGTTCAGGGCGCGTTGGGTATCCATCAGACACAAACGGACTTTCCAGCCGATATCTTCCAGCTCTGCGAGTGTGGAAAGTGCGGCGTCGTATTCATCGCCCTGGTGCCCTTCCATAATCACGCGGCTGAGTTTTTCCAGATCGCTATAGATGTTTTCGATTTCGTCTGCCAGCTGTTCGATTTTGGTTTCAAACAGGTCGAGCAGTAGTTCGTAAGCATTGCCGTCCACCATGCTCTGGCTACGGGCGCGCATGCGATAAAGGCGAAACGCCGGTAATTCACGTTCGCGTAGCGTAAACAGGCGGCCTTCACGAATGGTAAATGCCACGGTGCTGTTGCCCGCGTGATCGTCGGCATCTTCGTAAAAGAAGAATGAGTGAATGTGCAGGCCGTCTTCGTCTTCAAAGAAACGAGCGGATGCTTCGATGTCTTCCAGTTCCGGGCGGGTTGCCAGGCTTTGACCAAGTTCCGTTTGCACGCGCTGACGCTCGCTCTCTTCAGGCTCGACCAAATCAACCCAAACAGAATTGCTCAGGTTATCGGTCTCATCTAATTCAAGACGGGACAGACGATTGTTTTCCAGTTGAAATGCGCTCAGCATGACCGGTACTCCCAATGCAAAAAATATCAGGGACAGTTCGGTTGGCACACAGACAGAAACTAACGAGGTTTCAGACCATTAAAAAGTCTGACTCATTGCGACGGGATATACGAGATATGAGGTCGCCGACAACCACTAAGGCTATCAGCATACGAGGATAGCCTTAGAAGTTGTACCTGGATGACAGGTTATTGAGCCAGTATTTACTGGGTGTGTCCAAGGCGAGTGTCCTCTTAGCGTAATCGTGCGCGCATGTTACGCCAGCAAAAATATGGCGTCAACACGCAACGGGACACCATAGGCTAATAAACTAAGGTGATATTTATAAGGTAGCAAAAGCGTGAAAAACGATGAGTTATTTCGCTAACTTACACCGTTTCCAGTCGCGCATAAGCGGCGACTAACCACTTTATCCCTTGCCCAGGGAATGCCACCTGGATTCGGCTATGTTCACCACTACCTTCAAGGTTAACGACCGTCCCTTCACCAAATTTGGCATGGCGCACACGCTGCCCGAGGGTAAAGCCAGAATCATTTTCAGAGATTGGCGTGCCCATGCGTTTATGGCTGACCGGGCGGCTGATGCTGGCTCGCAGGCGGACTTCTTCGACGCAGTTTTCTGGCAGTTCACCAACGAAGCGTGACGGGCGGTGATAAACCTCTTTGCCATACAGGCGGCGGGTTTCAGCGTAGGTCAGTGTGAGTTTTTGCATTGCACGCGTCACGCCAACATACGCCAGGCGGCGTTCTTCTTCCAGGCGGCCACCTTCATCCAGCGACATCTGGCTTGGGAACATGCCTTCTTCCATGCCGACGATAAACACTTGCGGGAATTCCAGCCCTTTCGCCGAGTGCAGCGTCATCAATTGCACCGCATCTTGCCAGGTATCGGCTTGCCCTTCGCCGGCTTCAAGTGCTGCATGAGACAAGAATGCCTGCAACGGCATCAAGTCTTCATCTTCATCCTGATAGCTGAACTGGCGCGTTGCCGTGACCAGTTCTTCTAAGTTTTCGATGCGCGTCTGGCCTTTCTCGCCCTTTTCCTGCTCGTACATCATCATCAAACCCGAGTCTTTAATCACCCGATCGGTTTGGACGTGCAGCGGCATATCGATGGTTTCGTGTGCCAGCGCGTCGATAAGCTCCATAAAGCGTTGCAGAGCAGAAGCAGCACGCCCCGCCAGCGCTTTTTCCTGCAGCAACAAACGGCAGGCTTGCCACATTGTCAGTTGCTGGTCGCGCGACGTTTGGCGCACCACGTCTAATGTGCGGTCACCGATGCCACGCGTTGGCGTGTTAACCACGCGTTCAAACGCCGCATCGTCGTTACGGTTGGCAATCAGGCGCAGATAGGAGAGCGCATCTTTGATTTCCTGGCGTTCGAAGAAGCGCATGCCGCCATAGATACGGTATGGCATACCGACCTGTAATAACGCCTCTTCCAGTACACGCGACTGGGCGTTACTGCGATAGAGAATCGCACAGTGCTCAAGCGCACCGCCGCTTTCCTGCCACGTTTTGATGCGGTTAACCACAAAACGCGCTTCGTCTAATTCGTTAAATGCGCAATACAGTGAGATCGGCTCACCGTCACTGCCATCCGTCCATAGCTCTTTACCCAGACGACCAGAGTTGTTGGCTATCAGGGCGTTGGCAGCATTCAGAATGTTGTTGGTCGAGCGGTAGTTTTGTTCAAGGCGAATGGTTTGTGCGCCAGGAAAGTCGGTCAGAAAACGTTGGATGTTTTCAACTTGCGCGCCGCGCCAGCCGTAGATTGACTGGTCATCGTCACCGACGATCATCACTTTGCCCGTTTCACCCGCCAGCATGCGAATCCACGCATACTGGATGCTGTTGGTATCCTGGAATTCATCCACCAGAATGTTGGTAAAGCGCTCGCGGTAGTGGTTAAGAATGTGTGGTTTGTTCAGCCACAATTCATGCGCGCGCAGCAGCAGCTCGGCAAAATCCAGCAAACCCGCACGATCGCACGCTTCCTGATAAGCCTGGTAAATTTTTTGCCAGGTTTGCTCAACCGGATTGCCGTAACTTTCAATGTGATGAGGGCGTAAACCTTCGTCTTTTTTGCCGTTGATAAACCACATCGCCTGGCGTGCAGGCCACTGTTTGTCATCGAGATTCATGGCTTTGATCAGGCGCTTTAACAAACGCAGCTGATCTTCGCTATCGAGGATTTGGAAATCCTGCGGTAGGTTGGCATCCATGTGATGCGCGCGCAGTAAGCGGTGCGCAAGACCGTGGAAAGTCCCGACCCACATGCCGCCCTGGCTGGTGCCCATCAGCTGGCCGATACGGTGGCGCATTTCTGCTGCCGCTTTATTGGTAAACGTCACCGCCATAATGGAATACGGCGAGCAGTTTTCCACGCTAATCAACCAGGCGATACGGTGCACCAATACGCGTGTCTTACCACTGCCCGCCCCAGCCAACACTAGCATGTTGCTTCGCGTGGCTGCGACGGCTTCGCGCTGTTTGTCATTGAGGCTGTCGAGCAGGTAAGAAACGTCCATTGGCACCGCCGTTGAGGAGATAAAAATATACTGGAATTTTATACAGACTTGTTGATTATATCAGCGCGGTGAGGGATGCCAACTGCGAAATTTCCAGATGTGGTAATAAGCGGCTGTCATCTATCTGCATCAGGTCGCCATCACGCAGGTTTATCCAGCACGCCTGCATCCCGCAACGAACGGCTCCCGCGACATCTGTCGTCAGGTCATCGCCAACATGCAGAATATGAGCAAGCGGCACATCCAGCTTCTCTGCCGCCAGGTGATACATGTCGTTGAATGGCTTGGAGCGGCCATGTGGGCCAGCGCGTAACACAAACTTAAAGTAATGATCGAGACCAAAAAGATGCGGTTCGGCGTTACCGTTGGTGATCGCCACCAGCGGCCACTTTTCAGCGAGTTTCGCTAATGTATCGTGCGTTTCTTGCGGTACGTCGATTTGGCTGCGCCAGTGGGCGAAGTTGTCCATCGAGGCTTGCGCTCCTGCCGCGGCTTCATCGGCTGACAAGCCGACGTCTAACATGGCTTGTTCGACTGCACGACGACGCCATTCCGTGACATCGTGGTAAATATCAGGCTCTGCAAGCCGCAGCGCATGACGGATGCGCAAAAAATCAGGGCGTTGAAGATGGTTAAGCTTTGGATGGTAATTCTGCACAAAGCTCATTGATTCACGTTCGGTACGTTCAATCACCGCGCGGTTGTCGTACAACGTGTCGTCGAGATCAAATGTGAGCGCGGCAATAGTCCCTAACGGGCGATAAAAGTGCATTACGATTTCCCTCGTTTAGCGCGTGGATGCGCAGCATCATACACTGTGGCTAAGTGCTGGAAGTCGAGATGGGTATAGATTTGTGTGGTCGAAAGGTTGGCGTGGCCCAATAATTCCTGCACGCCGCGCAAATCCCCACTGGATTCCAGCATATGCGTGGCGAACGAATGACGCAGTTTGTGCGGATGCACGTGGCTGTTCAGCCCCTGTTTTATTCCCCACTCGCTAAAGCGTTTCTGGACGTTGCGCGTCGAGATACGCTTCCCTTGTTTAGAGAGAAATAGCGCGTCGTCGTCCGGGCCAAAAAGCTCGCGCAGATCGAGCCAGTGCTCAACCCAGCTAACAGCGGATTTCCCCACCGGCACGCGTCGTTCTTTGCTGCCTTTACCAATCACCCAGACTTCGCCCGTGGTGAGGTCGATATGGCGACAATCCATATTAACCAGCTCTGAAAGACGCAGACCCGCGCCGTACATCACTTCCAGCATGGCGCGGTCACGCACCGCAAGCGGATCGTTGATATCGATATCCAGCAGACGGCTAACGTCATCAACATCGATATTTTTGGGTAGATGGCGGCCAGCTTTCGGCGTGGTTATCCCTTTTGCGGGATTGGCTTTGAGTTCGCCCTGGCTGACACACCAGTCGAAGAAACTGCGCAGTGCGGAAAGACGTAATGCGAGGCTTGATGGGCCGAGGCCAGCCTTGCGGCTGCGAACCGTGATTGAACGCACCGCTGCGGCGTCACACTGTTGCCAGGTACTCATTTTCATCTCGCCCGCCAGAGCGATTATTGCACTGAGCTGGCGGCCATAATTGAGAAGTGTCAGCGGGCTTAACTGGCGCTCTACTTTCAGGTAGCGCAGGAAACCATCGACTAAAGATTGCAGCGGAGAGGCCGTCATACTCGTTCGACCCAGCGCTCCAGCAAGTCTGGCAACATCAGCGCCAGTTCATGAAGGAGTTGTGTACCTTGTCCATCCTGATAATGTTGAGGATCGCGACTACTGAAAACCAGCACGCCTAAATCCGCATCGCTGCCCATCAAAGAAACAGCAACCGAACCGATAGCTTTAGCCTGCGGTAAAACAACCAGTAATTCAGGGCCATTTAGCGGCCCGAGATAATGTTGCCTGTCGCCCAGACGCTGAATACGCAACGGCTCGAAAGCCTGTCGATTCAGCGCCAGATGAGTGAAATCAGAAGGGGCACCAATCCGCCAGCGATCGGCAAAAAGACGCACATTTGCGCCCGCGAGGCCCATTTCACGCGCCCAACGGTGCAGACGATTCAACATTTCCTGCAAACTGGTGGCGGAGGCCAGGCGGCCTTGCAACTTCAGTAAGCGGTAAAACAGCCCTTCGTTGGCACTCGCCTGCTCCATCAGCAGGGTCATGTTTTCCTCAAGAAAATTGATGTGGTTACGGCTACGCGCCATATGCCATTCAACCAACGAAACGGTGCCACGAACCGGGTGTGGCACCTGCATTTGTTCTACATGCTGAGCGTTCCGAATAAAGAAATCAGGATGACGCAGCAGATATTCCGCCACCATACGGTCATCCAGTTCCAGTACGGCTTCTTGCTGTTCCTCGGCGTTCTTCATAGATGTATAAATCCATCATAGACGTGGGCCGCCGGACCGGTCATAAACAGCGGAGTTCCCGGCCCTTTCCAGGCGATATCAAGACGGCCACCAGGCAGCTCTACGCGAACCTGTTCCGCAAGTATTCCTTGCAAGATACCCACAGCAACTGCGCCGCAAGCGCCACTGCCACAAGCTTGTGTTTCTCCGGCACCACGTTCATACACACGCAGGCGGATATGTTCTTTGGTGACAACCTGCATAAAACCGATGTTCGCTCGCTCCGGGAAACGTTCATGGTTTTCCATCACTGGCCCCAGAGTTTCCACGGCCGCTGTCGTCACATCATCGACTTGAATAACGCAATGCGGGTTACCCATCGATACGACGCCGCACATAATGGTTTGTTCGGCAGCACGCATAATATAGGTCTTTTCTGCTTTGTTTGCGCGGAACGGTACGGCAGAGGGTTCGAAATTCGGCTCACCCATATTTACGCACACCAGTTCGTCTTCAGTCACACTGAGAACCATGCGGCCATTGGCGGTGCTGACGCGAATATCGCGTTTGTTAGTCAACCCTTTCAGGCGCACAAATCGCGCGAAACATCGTGCACCATTACCACATTGGGAAACTTCGCTGCCATCGGCATTGAAAATACGGTAATGGAAATCGAGATCAGGATCATAAGGCGGTTCAACCACTAGCAACTGATCAAACCCTACTCCCAAATGCCTGTCAGCCAGACGGCGAATCAGCTCCGGGGAGAAATAGACGTTTTGAGTCACCGCGTCGACGACCATAAAGTCATTACCGAGGCCATGCATCTTCGAAAACTGCATCTTCTGCTCCATATACGCGGCTACTTATCAATAGTTTGCTAGTAGGCAACCTGAGTCGGTGCGTTATCCGTACCACGGTTATTTCGGTCTGGGGTCGCCGGTTGCTGCTGTTTTACAGGAGTGACCTGGCTCGTGGGTTTGGTTGTGCCATCGGCAGGTGGAAAGTACAGAGGACCTTTAAGACCGCAGCCAGAAAGACTGAAAAGTGCCAGCATAAATGCCAGTGGGCAGAAAATTTTCTTCATTATTGAGATGCCTGTAATCCAATATTCTGCCTTCTATCATCGCAGGTGATCCCTGAAAAGCAATACTCTTTTCTCTTCGCGACTGTTGCTATACTGCCGTGAAGACGAACAACTGAGAAACAGATATGAATGACAGTGAATTTCATCGCCTGGCCGACGGTCTGTGGTCAACAATCGAAGAACGCCTGGATGACTGGGATGGTGACAGCGATATTGACTGTGAAATCAACGGTGGCGTACTGAGCCTGAGTTTTGAGAACCGCAGCAAGATTATTATCAATCGCCAGGAGCCTTTGCATCAGGTCTGGCTGGCAACCAAAAACGGCGGTTACCATTTTAATTTGCAGGGCGATAAGTGGATTTGCGATCGCAGCGGCGCTGAGTTTTGGGCGTTGCTGGAAGAAGCTTGCACGCAGCAAGCGGGCGAGCCTGTGAGTTTTAGCTAGCTGTTGCTGTACTGCTGAAGCAGCGGCGTATTGCTGTCGTCATGATTAGCTGGCGTCGCTGCTGTAATAGCCTGGTTGCGGAACGGAATAACCTGCGAGCGCCCCTCTACTTTCACAATCTGATAGAACTGCGGCAAGTTGAAGTTGATAAAGCTTGAACCGTAGGTAAAGCGATCGTGTGACGAAGAGTAGAAACGGCTCACGTCACGCACTAAATCTTCTTTGCTTCCTTCGCAGTGGTGGTAAACCTCTGCGCGGTTACTTTCATCAAGAATATAGATATTGAAGCCGTGGTCCTCACTCGCTTCTTCAAAGAAGAACTGAATGATCCCTTCACTGGCAAACCCATCGACCACTGACGGCAGCTGAACCTGGTTGGTTTCAACCTGCACTGACAGGCCATGAAGTTTGTTGTGCGAAATCGCGCCGTAGAATTCGACTGCATTCTCCAGTTTTTGCACTGAAACGCTCAGGCGCTCGAAGAACAGCCCCCACGTTTGGCCAGAAATACGCAGCGCTTTAAAGCGTCCAGGCTCCTGGCGAGTGCTCGATAAACGGAAGTCGATGCATTCCGAAACCAGTTGCTGAACACGCGTGCGAATAAGCCCACGCAGATGCTGGCTATAGCAGAATACTTCCACGCTATCTGGTGGCGCAGCATCCTGGTGCATTTTGCCCAGAATGGTTTTCAGCGCCTCAATCATCGATTGCTCACCGTTAAAATGCAGGGTACGCACTTCATTCCAGGAGTTGCGATAAAGCAAGTCAACGCTGCCTACCAGGCACTGCTGCTGCTGCCCGAAACTGAACACATCCAGCTTACGGAAATCGAAATGCACGACCTGGTTGCGGAATGCCGCCGTCGGGTCGTATTCGAGGTTCACAATAATTGCCAGATGGCGAATTTCACATGGGCTGTACAACGCTTTCGCGCTTGGCGCAGGCAAACGCAACGGGAAGTGGTGCGAAACGTCAGCCACCATTTCCTGAAGTTTTGGCAAATCGCAAATACCGTTGCCCTTAATAAACAGACGGGTGCGGGAAGTCAGCAGGCCATTAAAGTAGGCCCAGGCCACCAGCTTATTAAGATAACGGTTATATTCCAGCGGTTGATGGCTGACGATGGAATCCATGTTTGGTGCACGGTTGTAGAGATACCAGCCTGAACGGTTAGCACGGCCTGGCGGCACATGAATAAAGGTCAGGTTCGGTTCTGACAAATCAGGGGAGATCTGCGGGTTAACCAGTGTGACTTTGCCTGGCAGCGCTTCAAACGCGGCATACAATTTACGGGTCAACACCCCGATATCTTGCGGGCTTGCGCTTACGCTCAGGTTATTACGGCGCGCGAAACGAATCAGGTTGCGATAGCTTTGCATCATCGCATCAAGCAACTCGTTGTGTGCATCCCGAACCTGGTCAATTTTCCAGTTAGCGCGGTTATCCAGCATCGCCAGACGTGGCTCGTCCCAACCCCAGTCTTTGACCAGTTGGCTCAAGACTTCACGACGCCAGCCTACGCAGGCGCGTTCACGGGAGAGTTTTTCGCACACTTTGAGATAGAAGCAACGGCGAACTAAATCCAGACGTGCGGTATCTTCTATTTGCGTGAGGTAGTGAGTCACACGCTCCAGCATCATGCAGTAAGGATCAAGCCCAAAGGAGACTATCTCGCCATCATGCAAACGCTGCTTAATGTCTTTTGCCAATAAACGAGTGTTCGGGTATTCCCAAGAATAAGCTTCCAGCAACAGTGTTTTCAGCACCGCTTTATAAGGGGAGTCGATACTTTTATAAAGCTGCCACAGGCTGGCACCAAAGTACTCTTCGGCCGAAAGGGTGCTTAAACCACCGAGATCGAGCCACTCGTTTGGCGTGAGCACACCCTGCGAGTAGAGGCTCATCACGTAATCGTCGTAATGATCTTCTTCATCACCCGGAACCATACTCCAGAGAATACGTTTCCCGGCCAGGCGCACTGCGGTGCGGTAGAATTCATCAAGCAACAAGATGTGTTGTGTTGAACCACAGTCTTCGCCGCCCAGGCTACCACTTTCGTTGTGGCGGAAGCGGTTTTCGTCAATCAGGAAGAAGCTGACTTCAACGCCTAAAGAGGCGGCCCAGCTTTCCAGTACGCTACATTTACGTTGCAGCAACTGGCGCTCGTCGTTATCGAGCCATGACTGGTGACAAACCCAAATATCCAGATCGGAAGAACAGCTTTGCCCAACGGACGATGTGCTGCCCATTGAATAGAGGCCAGTGATCGGTAATTCGCCAGATTCGGTTTTCTGCGGCGGCATACCGCGCATCAATTCGAGTTCGTTGAGGTAGTGGCGTTGGGTTTCATCAGGCGTGTAAATGCAAATGCCGTGTGGAACGTTACCCTCAAGGTAACCTGGCATCAGCGGGTGATGATAATGTAGCAATGTTGGCAGAAGACTGTAGACCTGTTGAAAAGCAGGCCCCATGGCAGCAAGTGCGCGATCTACACGCAGTTGGTTAATGGCATCCAGTCTCTGTTTAAGAGTCTCAATATAGAGGTACAAGACATATCGCCTGATGGTTTCAGTATTTCGAAAAAACCCGTTTCCCGGTTGTTGCCTCTATTATAAACGACAAGGCAAAGAATTGCTGGAAACGTGATCAATTTAACACCTTGCTGGTTGACCGTAAAGAAAGATGCGCTACGCGCCAAGTTCCTTACCGGCTCCCTGCTTTATATTCCATAATACGAAAGACGTCCCTCTTTTCCGCAAAACCGTTGAAACTGACAGTCTTCTGTGAAGAGTGGTAGGATGGTCAGGGACGATAATTACGGTAACTAGCAATGTTAGACAATGTATTAAGAATTGCCACCCGCCAAAGTCCATTAGCACTCTGGCAAGCACATTATGTCAAACAACGCCTCGAGGCGAACCATCCCCAGCTCACGGTTGAACTGGTGCCAATGGTTACGCGTGGCGACATCATTCTTGATACACCGCTAGCGAAAGTAGGTGGCAAGGGATTGTTTGTCAAAGAGTTAGAACTTGCACTCCTTGAAGGGCGCGCGGATATCGCAGTACATTCCATGAAAGATGTGCCAGTCGAGTTTCCTGAAGGCCTGGGTCTGGTGACCATTTGCGAGCGCGATGATCCGCGTGATGCTTTTGTTTCCAATAATTTCACCGACCTCGACTCTCTGCCTGCTGGCAGCGTAGTCGGCACTTCCAGCCTCCGCCGCCAGTGCCAGATTGCTGAGCGCCGCCCGGACCTGGTCATTCGCTCATTACGCGGCAATGTCGGGACTCGTTTGGGCAAGCTCGATAACGGTGACTACGATGCAATTATTCTTGCGGTTGCCGGGCTTAATCGACTGGGGCTGCAATCACGTATTCGCTACGCCTTGCCAGCAGAAGTTTCCCTGCCTGCTGTGGGTCAGGGGGCAGTAGGAATCGAGTGCCGTCTTGACGACATACGCACTCAAGAGTTACTTGAGTCGCTGAATCATGAAGAAACCGCGATTCGCGTCAGCGCAGAACGAGCCATGAACATGCGTCTTGAGGGCGGATGCCAGGTACCAATCGGCAGTTATGCCGAGTTGATTAACGGTGAGCTCTGGCTGCGAGCATTAGTGGGCGCACCAGACGGCTCAATCCTGGTTCGTGGTGAGCGCCGTGGTAAACCAGAAGAGGCCGAAGTGATGGGAATTTCTCTTGCGGAAGAACTCCTTGATAAAGGAGCCCGTGAAATTCTGGCCGCGGTTTATGACGGAGATGCCCCGGCATGACGATCCTTGTCACCCGCCCTTCCCCAGCAGGGGACGAGTTAGTGAGCAGACTGCGCGCACTGGGGCAGGTGGCGTATAGCTTCCCTCTCATCGAGTTTTCCCCTGGTCGGCAGTTGGACAAACTGCCGTCTATGCTAGCGAGCCTGTCCACAGGCGATCTGGTGTTCGTGTTATCACAACACGTCATACAGTACGCCCAGCCGCAATTAAGCCAAAATGGTATGCCATGGCCTGCAAATCTTGCCTGGTTTGCTATTGGGCGCACCACTGCGTTAGCGTTTCATACCGTGAGCCATTTGCCGGTTCGCTATCCGCAAGACAGGGAAACAACGGAAGTCTTGCTACAATTACCTGAATTACAGAATATTGCTGGTAAACGTGCACTCATTTTACGCGGCAATGGTGGCCGTGAACTGTTAGGCGAAACGCTGACAGCGCGCGGTGCAGAAGTCACTTTCTGCGAATGTTATCAAAGAAATGCCAGAATTTATGACGGAACGGAAGAAGCCTTTCGCTGGCGCGAACGTGGAGTTTCAACGCTGGTCGTGACGAGTGGTGAAATGCTACAACAGCTTTATGCTCTCGTTCCCGAATGGTATCGAAAAAACTGGTTACTACACTGCCAACTATTAGTTGTTAGTGAGCGTCTGGCAGACCTTGCCCGGGATCTGGGCTGGCAGGATATTCGGGTCGCCGATAACGCAGACAATGACGCGCTGCTTCGCGCGTTACAATAAATCAATAACATGGGACGCCACAATGACGGAACAACAGACTAACTCCGCCATGGTTGAAGAGACCAAACCAGGGCTGGAAAGCGCACCGCTTCCAGAACAACCACCACAAAAAAATCGTAGTGGTATTGCCGGAATTGCGCTGGGTGCTATCGCCATTGCTATTGCGCTGGCGTTAGGTGGCGGTCTTTACAGTTATGGCAAGCATCAGTCGGCGGCGCAAACTGCCAATACCGATGCGCTGGCAACACAATTAATCGCCTTGCAAAAGCAGCAAGAACAGCAGCAATCCGCGCTGGAAACCACTATCAAGCAGCAAGCGTCTGCTCTCGAAGAGTCGAATCGCCAACAAGCAAATCTGGCGCGTGAGCTTGAGGAAGTGCAGCAAAAAGTGGCGACCATTTCCGGGAGTGATGCGAAAACCTGGTTGCTAGCGCAGTCCGATTTCCTGGTGAAATTGGCAGGGCGAAAACTGTGGAGCGATCAGGATGTCACCACCGCGGTAGCACTTCTGAAAAGTGCAGATGCCAGCCTTGCGGATATGAATGACCCGAGCGTGCTGGCTGCTCGCCGTGCGCTAACGGATGATATTTCTGCGTTGTCCGCGATTACTCAGGTGGATTACGACGGGATTATCCTCAAACTAAATCAGCTATCTAATCAAGTCGATAACCTGCGTCTTGCGGATAATAATACCGATGACACGCCGATGGACTCTGACGGTAACGAGCTCTCAAGCACTGTCACGGAATGGCGTCAAAACCTGGCAAAAAGCTGGCACAACTTTATGGATAGCTTCATTACTATCCGCCGTCGCGATGAAACGGCGGTGCCACTGCTGGCACCAAACCAAGATGTTTATCTGCGTGAGAATATCCGCTCACGTCTGCTGGTTGCTGCGCAAGCTGTTCCACGTCATCAGGATGAAACCTATAAGCAATCGCTGGAGAATGTCTCCACATGGGTTCGGGCTTATTACGATACCAATGACAGCGTCACCAAGTCGTTCCTTGATGAACTGGATTCTTTGAGCCAGCAAAGCATCAATATGGATGTGCCGCAAACGCTGGAAAGCCAGCCGCTGTTGGAAAAGCTGATGCAGACTCGGGTACGCAATTTACTCGCCCAGCCAGCAGCCAGCACGGCATCCCCTGCTCCAGTTGAACCCGCGCCTGCTCCGGTTCCCGCACCCACTCAAGGAGAATAAGCATGATTAAAGTCTTATTACTCTTTCTGCTGTTGATCGCCGGGATCGTGCTCGGGCCAATGCTGGCGGGCCATCAGGGTTATGTGCTGATCCAGACAGATAATTACAACGTGGAAACCAGCGTCACAGGCCTGGTGATCATTCTGATCTTAAGTCTGGTTGTGCTGTTTGCCATTGAATGGGTGCTGCGTCGTGTTTTCCGCACCGGTGCCCGTACTCGTGGCTGGTTCGTAGGGCGTAAAAGCAGCCGTGCGCGTAAGCAAACCAAAGCGGCATTGCTGAAACTGGCAGAAGGCGATTACCAGCAGGTTGAGAAGCTGATGCTGAAAAATGCCGATCATGCGGAACAACCAGTGGTGAACTATTTGCTGGCAGCCGAAGCGGCACAACAGCGCGGTGATGAAGTCCGGGCAAATCAGCATCTAGAACGTGCAGCTGAACTGGCAGACCACGATCAATTACCGGTAGAAATTACTCGCGTGCGCCTGCAACTGGCTCGTAACGAGAATCACGCGGCACGCCACGGTGTGGATAAATTGCTGGAAACCGCTCCGCGTCATCCGGAAGTTTTGCGCCTGGCTGAAATGGCCTATGTCCGTACCGGAGCATGGGGCTCGCTGCTTGATATTTTACCGGCAATGAACAAAGTTCAGGTGAGTGATGAAGCCCATCGTGCAGAGCTTCAGCGCCAGGCATGGATTGGGTTGATGGATCAGGCAATGGCAGATCAAGGTAACGATGGCCTGAAAAGCTGGTGGAAAAACCAAAGCCGTAAAACGCGCCACGAGACAGTGTTGCAGGTCGCTATGGCAGAGCATCTGATTGAATGTGACGATCATGACGCCGCGCAGGAAATCATTCTCGATGGCCTGAAACGCCAGTTTGACGAACGCCTGGTGTTACTGATGCCGCGTTTGAAATCTGGAAACCCAGAGCAACTCGAGAAAGCCCTTCGCCAGCAGATTAAAACGCAAGGCGATCGTCCGTTGTTGTACAGCACTCTCGGCCAGTTGCTGATGAAGCACGGTGAGTGGCAGCCAGCATGCGAGGCCTTCCGCGAAGCCATTAAACAACGCCCTGATGCGTTTGATTACGCCTGGCTGGCTGATTGCCTGGACAGGCTGCATCAACCTGAGGAAGCCGCGACCATGCGTCGCGATGGCCTGTTGTTAACTCTGCAAAATAATCCTAATCCGTAGATCCCAGGGGCGAAATCTTTCGCCCTTTTCCCTTTCTCGCTTTCCCTTACTGCATGCAAAAAAAAACACCTGCCAATTGGCAGGTGTTAAAACAGGTCTGTATGACAACTAAGTGGTGCTTCACTCAACGTTATGTCCATGGTGTCGGATGAGGTCTGAAAGACGACATCTGTCGGTGGACGATAAGCACCGTAATCGGCTCTGCGTCATTCCTGGGTTTATGAAGCCTAAGCAAACATAAGAAGTGGAATGAGCATCTACCTGTATATTATTGCACGATGTGTGCCAGGTTTGAATCCATAATTGCCATGAACCTATAATCGTTTGGTATTCATGTTGTTATCGTTGATAGCACTGGCAGCTGATGGGTTTTGTCTGGACTTTAGGTTTTCTGCAATAGTGTCTCTGTTTAGAGACACATAAACTCAATCCTGGTATTATTCATTTTTATCAATGAGTTAATAGTCACCAAACGGCGACAACAAAAGCAGGAATGTCGCGAATAAGAGACTGGGATTGAGATGGACTGTTTTCGCAAGGGTGTCGGATGACGCTGCGCTTATCCGACCTACGAAACGGCAAACTACGGACGTAAAAAAGCCCAATCTTTCGATTGGGCTTTCTTGAATTTGGTCGGCGAGAGAGGATTCGAACCTCCGACCCACTGGTCCCAAACCAGTTGCGCTACCAAGCTGCGCTACTCGCCGAAATACTGCTTTTACTTCTTACTGCTTTTAAATTAGAGATGGTGCGAAGAGAGGGACTTGAACCCTCACGTCCGTAAGAACACTAACACCTGAAGCTAGCGCGTCTACCAATTCCGCCACCTTCGCAATATCACTAAATTAATGGGGTGGCTAATGGGACTCGAACCCACGACAACTGGAATCACAATCCAGGGCTCTACCAACTGAGCTATAGCCACCACTGTAAATCTTTTCGCGCGGTCTACCTTCCTAAGAAGAAGTACCGCCGCAGCTCCAGCGCCATTCAATTAATGGTGCGCCCGACAGGATTCGAACCTGAGACCTCTGCCTCCGGAGGGCAGCGCTCTATCCAGCTGAGCTACGGGCGCATAGCGCCGTTGCGGGGTCGGATATTACGGGCTTCATGCCCACCTGTCTAGTGCTTATTTAAATAAAATGCGCATTTGGTTATGCTTTGCACATTCTGATGATTATCCAGCCAAATTCAGCCATAAAACTCACTTTAACGGTGTGTCGGGTAGCGTTTTATAACCGACCGGTGTAATGCCAGGCCAGATAACGCAGCAACTTTATTTGGCGTGTGATGCGGCTCGGTTGCGACAACAAACGATAAAGCCATTCCAGACCAAGGTTCTGCCATATCTTTGGTGCACGCTTCACATGGCCGGTAAACACATCGTAGGTACCACCCACACCCATATATAACGCATCAGGATGAACCTTACGGCAATCCCGCATAAAGATTTCCTGCCGCGGCGACCCCATCGCTACCGTCACAATAGCCGCGCCACTGTCCCGAATACGTTCAAACAAAGCCGCTTGCTGTTCCGCTTTGAAGTAACCATCCTGGCAACCGACAATATTAACCTGCCACTGTTCGCGCAGTTTGGCTTCGGTTTGCGCCAGTATTTCTGGTTTGCCGCCAATGAGGAAAACTGGTGTACCTTCTTGCCCCGCACGCTGCATCAAAGCTTCCCATAGGTCAGCACCAGGCACGCGTGACACAACCGCGCCAGGGAATTTTTTGCGAATGGAACGCACCACGCTAATTCCGTCGGCGTATTTGTATTCCGCAGCTTCGATCAGCGTTCGCACTTCCGGCTCACGTTCTGCGGCAAGAATTTTCTCTGCGTTAATCGCCACCAGCGTACCTCTACGCAGTGTTCCTTCTGTGTAGAGGTAATCCAAAGCATGCTGCATATCGCGCCAGCCCAGAAGGTTCAGACCGCGAATGGCATAGGAAGGGGCGGTAGTCAGTCGGTTCATGATATTCCTTGTGATGCTTTTTGGGTGCCTGAGACAGCTTGCGGGGAACGTCTTAACCGTTGATGTATCAGCCCCGCACTATCAAATAACCAGTAGAGCAGTTTAGCCAGCAGCAAGCAGGCACCAAATACCATCAGGAAAAATACAACGCGTGAGACGAAGGAATCCAGGCCCTCTCGTGCCAGAACAATCATGTTAAAGATCGCCCCGAAACAGAAACTATGCAGAATGGCTGCTTTGTACTTGTTGGTTTCCCGATTCCCCAGCTCATACAACCAGTCGAACCATTTGATGATTAGCCCCACTACCACTGCGCCCAACGGGATAAACCACACACCGCCCATCACCACCAGCGAGCCAATTAAGGTTGGTGAAATCGCCAGGCCAGAATGGTTGTTGAGAATTTCCCAGGTAAAGTAGTTCGCACTATTCAGTACAATACCGGGCCGACTTGGCCACAGCCATGTCGGAATAAAGACATAGAAATCACGTACTATCGGTGCCAATCCCTGGAATTCAATTTTGTCGTAATTTTGCAGTAGTAATCCCAGGTTTTCCCACGGAGAGAAGGTATCGCGCGTCAGGTACAAGAAGGTATAAAACGCTTCATCACCACTCACATTGAGACCGTAGCGTTTCAATGCCAGCCAGAACATGCCGACGATACCGAAGACGCCAGCCGCCGCCAGCATCCACAGCGAAATCCAACCGCGAATAATACCGATGAACAAAAAGATGGCGAACGCGATGATGATATTGGCGCGAGTCCCGCCAACAATCATGTAAGTCAGCAAGCCAAACGCTACAGTGCTGACCAGGAAGAACATCCAGGCGCGGCCATCTTGTTTAAGGAAATAGACCACCAGCATGGCGGGGATAAAGAAGTAGAAGAAGCGCTTTAACGCAACGCCCGACACTTCACTGGAGAAAATCTGGCTGTAGGAGTGCAGCTTAAATAACAAAAAACCATTATGCATAAAGAAGATGCCAACACTGACCAGCGCCACCACCATCAACATCACCCACGTCAGATGAGTCTCGACCCGGTTCATGGTAAAGACAGGACGGCGCACCGTTTCAGTTCTCTTCGCACGCAGCCTCGTTTTGTAGGCAACATAGTAGATACCGTAGAAACAGACTGCTGCAAGTTGTGCTTGTAGCAACACATCGGCCGGTACGACCGCCACGCCGAAGCGGAACACCAGCGTGCAGGTAAACGGGAAGCCAAAGAAAAATGTCAGCAGATAAAGCAGCGAGAAGAACACATTAAAATTGAAACGCACCCGGCGAAATTCCTGGTACGTTAACGTGCCAATGAACATCACTGATAAGAACCAGACCACAAACAAACCGCCAAATTGCAGCATACTCATGCGGTTTCTCCCGCAGCGATGTCCAGCGCCCGTTTCCAGCCGTCAATGTAATTAGGGTTGAAGAAGGCAATTTGTTGTTTATCCAGTAAGCGTAGTTGACGCTGCGCTTCGCGGACGATCGACTCATCCAGTGTGTCACCAGCAAAGAGCACGGGAATATGCTGTTCAGCCATATCCTGCCAGAACGGGTTTTTGCGACTCAACACGCACGGAATGCCCGCCTGAATCAGTAAGCAAAGCGTGCCGATTCCTTGCTGGCGGTCAAAAATGAAATATCCCAGCGAGCATTGACGCAACAGCGCCAGATAGTCGTCGAAGTCCATTTTTTCCGTCAGCACTTGTAGGTTCTCTTCGCTGAACAACGCTCGACCTGCTTGCTGTACCTCATGAATATACGCATCGTTGTTAGCGGGATAGCCCATCGGAACCACCACGCGTACCGT